>JAITMQ010000114.1 GCA_031277225.1 Clostridiales bacterium
TGGACTTGCTCCACTTGGTTTTGCCCTCAAGGGCTTTTCGTATTTCCGTAAAGGACAGCGGCCGCCCCTCGCGCCAAAGAACGCGCATGATTTCAAGTTCGGAATCGGCAATCTTCACACTCACAAAATCATCTCCCCTCGTAAATTATTTTCGAATTACTTTCGTAATAACCATACTACACTAGTAAACCCCAAATGTCAATAGTAAATTCAAAAATAATATTACGATTTTACTGCCGCAATGCAGTCAACCCCGCAACGCCGTTTTGTAGGCGGCTTTGATGGTTTTTATTTTGTTGCTGAAGCTTAGGAAGATGTGGTTTGTTAGGGTTATGGCGGCCATGGCTTCTATTATGGGGCAGGCGCGCGGGGCCAGGATGGGGTCATGGCGGCCGCCCTTTTTTATTGTTGGTGGCGGCTTAAAACTCGTCTTGATGTGGATGTCGTTGCCATCGCTTATTCCCGCCAAAATGCCCTTATCCAGCTCATTATGCTCTGTCGCCCGCATTTTTGCGGCCTTGCGGCCCTGCGCAAATTCCACGGCGCGCGCGCCGCCAATCGACATTATGGCCTTCGCCAAATCGGCCTCAAGTTTATTAAAAACGGGCTGGCCAATGCCCGCCTTAAGGCCGCGAATTGTGCAAATTACGGTGCTTCCGAGGGAGTCGCCTTCGGCCATGGCCCGCTTAAGCTCGTCATAATCAATTTCCGCGGCTTCGGCCAAAATTTCAATTTCCAATTCGCGCAGAATCTTTTTGGCAATAACACCCGCAGCAACCCGCGCCGCCGTTTCCCGCCCGGAGGCACGCCCGCCGCCCCTATAATCCCAAATCCCATATTTCTCCATATAAACGGCATCCCCATGCCCCTGGCGAAAGCCCAAATTCTCATAGTCTTGCGAGCGCGCATCCCTATTTTCAATCAGCAGCGCAATCGGCGTTCCAAGCGTTAAACCCTGAAAAACCCCCGACAAAATGCGCACTTCGTCCTCTTCGCGCCGCGCCGAGGCAAATTCCGAAAAGCCCGGCCGCCGCCGCCCCATATCCTCCAAAAAATCTGCCGGCGCAAGCGCAAGCCCCGCAGGACAGCCGTCCACAACCGCGCCAATCGCCTCTCCATGGCTTTCTCCAAAGGTCGTAACCCGAAAAATTTCCCCAAAAGAATTCCCCATAAAATTTTCCCCTTCCCTTATCTTAAAATTTGTGGTATAATGAAGTTTATTTTTGCAATTTTATTTAAAAGAGGTGTTACATGAATTTACTATCGAAAAAAATCGACGAAGCCCTGCATCCCGTGTATAAACAGCGCGTTCCCGTGGTTGCCCTGCGCGCGCTTAATATCGGGGTGTCAATTTTGCCGCCAATTCTCATTGGTGTGCTGGTTGACAATCTCGTTCCCAATGTCAGCGACTTTGCAATGGAATTAATTGCCATAATTGCGGGCATTTTGGTTCTGAATTTTGTGTTGGATTGGGCGCAGGATTATTTTTGGCATAAAATGGAATATACGGGTACGGGACTGGTGCGAACCTATATTTTCTCGAATGCTATCCGCAAGAATTACTCATTTTTGCATGAACATAGCGTGGGCGAAATTGAAAGCAAGGTCATTCACGATGCCGAAATTTACACACATTCCAAAATCAGCTCCATTCCCATGTTGGCCTTAAATATAATGCATATCGTGATTATTCTAAGCATAAGCTTCTTTCTTAGTATGCATATCGCCCTTTCCGTCGTCGCCTTCGCCGCCGTCTTCTTTGTGCTGTATAAATTTATTAACAAAAAGTTGCGCGCGGCGGCTCTTGTTGAGCGGGAAAGCTATACAAATATGATGGTTTCGGCCAGCGAAATGTTGTCCGGGGTCAATACAATACAACTATATGGCGAGGAAAAATACTTTACACGCCGCTTTGGAAAGGTCGTTGACCGCTATGAGCATTTCCTGGTTTCCCTTCGCAAATGGAATGGCCTTGCGCATAGTTCTACCAACAAAATTGTGGGAATTTTGCCCTTGGTTGCGGCATTTATCGGCCTTGGGCTATATGCGGCGGGCGGCATAACAATTGGTGAAATCGTGATTTTCTTCTCGCTTCTGCCGCATCTTGCCGAGCCGATTAAATCCCTTACGGAATTTAATATTGACCTACAAAATGCGAGGGTCGTTGAAGACCGCCTTGAGGAGCTTTTGGTTGCCGAGAAGCCCGTTGACGATTCTCTGGTGCAAATCGACAAAATTCACAGCCTTGAATTCGTGAATTTATGCTTTAAATATGAAAATGGAACCGAGGCCTTGTGGGATGTGAGTTTTGAGGTTAAGGCGGGGGATGCTCTTGCCGTTGTCGGGCGTTCGGGCACGGGCAAATCGACGTTTTTGCGCATTCTTAAGCGTCAGCTGGAGCCGAGTTGGGGCGACATTCGCGTCAATGGAATTCATCACCGCAAAATCGACGAAAAGAGCTATATTAACCGCATTGCCGTGCTTACGCAGGATGTATTTATTTTTGATGCCAGCGTGAGGGACAATATTAAATTTGGCAAGGAGCTTTCCGACGACAATTTGTCAAAAATGACGAAATTAAGCGCATTGGGCAAGATTAAGCTGGATAAAAATGCCAAGGAATTGGCGGCGGGCGAGCGTCAGCGGCTGGGCTTGGCGCGGGCTTTGGCCTGCGAATATGACATTTTAATCCTTGACGAACCCACGGGAGAGCTGGACGCGGATACCGAGGCCGAAATCATTGAAAACCTTAAGCAAATCCAAAATGATTCCGGTTATACTTTTATTATTATAACCCACAGTAAAAACGTCGCGGAAAAATTTACCGACAATATTTTAGAACTTGTTAAGCGCAAGCGCAAAAAATAGCGTTATGGGCGACCGGGGCGGTCGCCCCTACGCACGATGGCGATTAGCGGCAGGCCCAGCACCAAGGCAAGCACAATTTGCATAAAATTGCCGGGCACGCCGACCAGCGGAGCGGCGAAATGCAGCCTAAAAATCAGCAATTCGCCTACATACATGGCGGGAATTAGCCATATCCCGCCTGCCACCGCCGCCACCGCATTTAGCCAGATTTTTTTGCCGCCCGCCCCGCGAAAATGCGCGACAGAGCCGAAAATAAAGGCCATTATGGGGCGCACCACAATATTTATGGGTGCCCACATGGCAAGCGGGAAAATTACATTAAAAAGCACCATTCCAAGCGAGCTTATAGCCCCCATTTTCGGGCCATAAACCACGGAAATAATAAAAACCACGGCCGTTCCCGTGTGAATTTGCCCCGCGCCCGTTAAAAAAGGCGAGGGAATGCGTAAAAAGGCCGTCGCAAGGAATACTATAGCTATAAAAAGTGCGGCCAGCACCAATTCTTTGGTCGTCATCTTATCACCAAATCAAGTATAGCAAAAAAATGAGTTGAGGTCAATATGAATAAATTGAATGCGATTAAAGCGATTTTTTCGGATGAAACGGCGAATTTTATAAGCAATCCGCAGCCTGCTGTTGGTGAGATTGTAACGATTTCTTTGCGAACTCTAAGCAATAGCGCGGTGGGCGTTCGGCTGATGAGTGGCGGGTTTGGGCTTGTTATGGACAAGGCCGAAACCTGCGGAATTTTTGATTTTTGGCGGGTTAGCTTGAGTATTGGTGAAACTTTGAGTTATCATTTTGCGATTAGCTTTAACGATGGAGAGGAATATATTTACAATAAGAGCGGCTTGACCGATTTTGTGATTATTCCGGGCTTTGATGTACCCACCTGGGCGCAGAATTGCGTTATGTATCAAATTTTCATAGACAGATTCTATAATGGCGACCCGTCAAATGATGTCTATGACAACGAGTATATATATTTGGGCAGACCGGCCCGCGCCATGCAATGGAATGACCCCGTCGAAGCCACCGATTTTTGCAATTTTTATGGCGGCGATTTGGCGGGGATTAAGCTTAAAATGGACTATTTGGCGGATTTGGGCGTGGAGGCAATTTATCTCAATCCGCATTTTGTTTCGCCCTCAAGCCATAAATACGACATTCAAGACTATGACCATGTTGACCCACATTTAGGAATAATTGTAAATGACGGCGACTATGCCGCCCGCACAACCGACTCAGAGAATCTTAGAAGAAGCGACAAATTGTTGATTGAGCTTATCGCCCTTGCCCATGAAAAGGGCATCCGAGTGATTTTGGACGGGGTTTTTAATCATTGCGGGGCCTTTAACAAATGGCTGGACAAAGAGGGCATTTACGGCGGCGGAGCTTATGCGTCCGAAGACAGCATTTATTCCGATTATTTTTTGTGGAAGGCGCGCAAATGGCCGAATAATGAGCATTACGAGGCTTGGTGGGGGCATGACAATCATCCCAAATTGAATTTCGAGGGCAGCCCCGAACTTTACGAAAAAATTATGCAAATGGCGGAAAAATGGGTTTCTCCGCCATTTAATGCCGATGGCTGGCGGCTGGATGTGGCGGCCGATTTGGGCCAAAGCCGCGAATTTAACCACAAATTTTGGGCGGATTTTCGCCGTCGGGTGAAGAAAGCCAATCCCGACGCGGTTATTTTGGCGGAGCATTACGGCAATCCCGCGCCCTGGCTGGATGGAAAACAATGGGATTCCATCATGAATTACGATGCCTTTATGGAACCCATTTCGTGGTTTTTCACGGGAATGCAAAAGCATAGCGAGGCCTTTGATTACAAGATGTTGAACAATGCCCCCGGCTTTAAAAATGCCATGGAATATTTTATGGCGGCATTGCCCGCGCCCGCGCTGAATTCCGCCATGAATCAGCTGTCAAACCACGACCACAGCCGATTTTTGACCCGCACAAATATGCGCGCGGGGCGGCTTCACACACATGGCGGCGCGGCCGCCGACGAGGGCCTAAACCCCGCAATCATGCTGTCTGCGGTTACTATGCAATTCACTTGGCCGGGCTGCCCAACGATTTATTATGGCGACGAGGCCGGCCTTGCGGGCTGGACAGACCCCGACAATCGCCGCCCCTTCCCTTGGAACTCGATAAATCAAAGCTTTTTTGACTTTCATAAGGAAATTATTCGGATTCATAAAAGTCATGGCGCGCTGCGCGGCGGCTCGCTAAAATTTTTGCATGTGGATTTTGGCGTGCTGGCCTATGCCCGCTGGAATGACGACGAATCCCTAATTTGCGCCATAAATAACACGCATCAAGACAGGGCGCTCGCCCTGCCCGCGCATCTTGCGAATCTGCCGCCAAATGCTCCGCTAACCCGCATTTTGCTGACGCTTAACGGCGGCTTCACCACAGCCCCGGCGCATCACCGCCTCGACCAAGGGATGCTATTCATAACCCTGCCGCCGCTGTCCTCAGCCATTCTAAAAAGCTTATAGACTGCAAAAAACCGCCCGAAGGCGGTTTATTTTATCCGCATATTTGCCAGATAGACGGCTGTTATGTTTGCCGGGTTAAAATCTTCATTAATTTGGAAGAAAAAGACAGCCGAGTCGGGGTCTATTGTTCTTGCGCCATTTTGCAAAAGCATATTGCCGGTGCGCAGCCAAAATTCGGGGATTATCACGCCGTCGGTTGTGTAAATTCGCAAAAGGTCTTCCGTGTGGAGGTCGCCCCAAACCCGAAATGTGGGGATTATGAGATTGTCGTCGGGTGGCGCGCCTTCCTGTGCAACTCCGGTAAATTGGCCGTAAATGGTCGCCGAAACCGCGTTAATCCGCAAATTTTCAACCATAAGGGGCGCATAGCGATAAACTTGGCCTGTGGCAAGCCTTGCATTTGCGGGAATTTCAAGGGCCAGCTCCACAATCGGCGTTGGTGTAATTTCCGCGTCAAGGCTTACGGTTGTATTCATTAAAATCATATCCGTCAGTCTTAAACTTCCGCCGAGGGTATATTCGTCAAGCCTTGAAATATCGACATTAAAGACAAAATTTTCATAAGCACCTCGACTAAGTTCCAAATTATAGAAAGTGCCGTCGTCGGCCATATTAAAGTTCACGGCCTTGATAAGCGGGGCGCGGGCGCAGACGTTCGACGCGCCGGGGCACGGCAGCGCAACAAGCGACCCGACGGCGCGGGAAGTGCTTGAGCTTGAGCGGCGGTTCTCGTCCGACATAAAAACGGCAGCCCGCGACGTAAGCGCCGCGATGGACGAGATAAACATGCTCCACAGCCTCTTTGACTGGCTTCGGGCGCAGCCCAACGGCGGGCAGCTCTACAGCGCTGTTTTCCACAGGGCAATACGGGCGCAAGGCTGGAAAAGGGCAAGGGAAGCTATGCACTACAGCGATAGGGGGGCGCGGAAGGTAAACGACCACGCAATGGCCCAGATGCTGGCAT
>JAITMQ010000003.1 GCA_031277225.1 Clostridiales bacterium
AAAACAGGGTTTGGTTAATTCTTGGTCTTTACCAGAAATGGAGGCTGAATCTAGTTTCTAGTTTCTAGCCTCTAGTTTCTAGTTCGTAATTATTCGGTTTTCAAAGAGCGAGATGGGCCTTTGCAAAAGGCGCGAAGATTATAATATCATCTATCGAAAGATTTGTCAAGCGTTTTTTTAAAGTTTTTTTGGAAATTTTTAAAATATATTGCAAAGGGGGAGGGATTGTGGTTTAATAGGGGGTGGAGGTGGTTTTTTGCGGCGCGGTGATTTGGTTGAGGTTGTGGTTGGGGATATTTCGTTTCCAAATATTGGTTTGGCGCGGATTGGCGACCGGCTGCTTGAAATTAAAGGCGGCCTGCCGGGGCAACGCTTGAGAGTGCGCATTACGCGCAAAGGCAGGCGGAATTTGGGGCGCATTGTTGAGGTTTTGCAGACTGCGCCGCAGGAAATTTCTGCCGAATGTGCCGTTTTTGGAGATTGCGGCGGCTGTGCCTTCCAAAATATTCCTTATGAATATGAAATCGAATTAAAGACATATATGGTTAAAAAAATTTTTGCGCCTTATAATATGGAAGACAAATTTTTGGCGAGTGTCCCCTCCCCCGCCCGCGGCTATCGCAACAAAATGGAATATTCCTTCGGCGACGACGGCGCGGACGGCAATTTGACCCTTGGAATGCGCAAAAAAGGCAGTTATTACGAGGCCGTGGACGCAAGCGGCTGTCTGCTGCCCCATGCGGATTTTGGGCGAATTGTGGCGGAAACTGTCGAATATTTTCGGGCAAAAGGCGCAACTTTTTATCATCGCAAAAAAGATAGCGGCACGCTTCGGCATTTGGTCATTCGCCACGGCGTAACCTCCGGCGAAATCCTTGTAAACTTGGTAACCAAAGGCGGCGACGATTATGCCGAATTCGCCAAAATGCTACTTGAAATTCCGCTAGAAAACAAAATCATCGGCATTTTGCATACCATAAACGATTCCCTGGCCGACGCCATCGTCCCCAACAGCGTTAAAACCCTGCACGGCCGCGATTTTTTCCACGAAATGGGCTATAAAATTCCCGCTTTCTCGTTCTTTCAAACAAATTCCGGCATGACCGAATATCTCTACGCCACAATCGCCGAATTTGCCGGGGATTTGCGCGATAGGACAATTTTCGACCTCTATTGCGGCGCGGGCACAATTGCGCAATTTTTGGCGCGGCGCGGCGCAAAAAGGGTTGTTGGGGTTGAAATTGACGAGGCGGCAGTAAGCTGCGCCCGCGAAAACGCCGCAAATCTCGGCAATTGTGAATTTATTGCCGGGGATGTTAAGCAAGTCGTTAAAGATTTGGCCGAAAAGCCCGACATTATCGTCTTAGACCCGCCGCGCGAAGGCATTGTCCCCAAGGCCATTCCCGATATTCTGGCCTTTAATGCCCAAAAGATTATCTATGTTTCCTGCAAACCCACTTCCTTGGCGGCAAATTTGCCCGCCTTCTTGGACGGCGGCTATGAAGTGGCGCAAATTCAATGTATTGACATGTTTCCGCGCACGGCCAATGTCGAGGTGGTCTGTGCGCTTGTTAGAAAGGGGTGATTCCATGGAATCCGCTCAATTCAACGAAAATTACAGCCCCAATGTCAAATCCGTTTTGCGCTTTACGGGACGGGTGAATTATAAAGCCGTCGACGAAATTAAGGAAGAAATGCGCGAATATATAAAATTGCACGGGGCGCAGGAAACAGGCCGTTTTTGCACATTTGTGTATAAGGCCCTGGTCGCCATGGGAACTTTAAATATAGAAATTTTTGTTCCTATAGACAAAAAAATCCCCTCGTCAAGAAGATTTAAATTTATGGAAGAATTGCAGATTCAGGGCTGCATAATGTCCAAATATCAAGGCTTTTTCATGCCGCCCGATTCGGAATATACAAAACTCAAATTCGAAGCATTGGACATGCTTTGGCAGATGCACCTGAGCGAATTCGAGGCCGCGCGGAACAAAAATTGACTGCTCGCCGTCTATACATATAGGAAGGAGTGGTTTAAATGAAAAAATTAAAAAGAATTAATTTTCAATTGACAGCAATAATTCTGGCTGTGCTAATGGCGGTTTCCGCCGTTTTCGTATATCCGACAGGCGGCGGCGAGGATATTATTCCGCAAACCGCCGAAATTGCCGCCGCGCAGCGCACTTTCGCTGCGGCAAATCTTTTGGGGAATACCCATGCCGCGCCAATTTCTTTCGAGGCCGCGCTAATCGACCAAACCCCGCGAGATGGCTATATTCTAGCCCCGACCCTATTTGGCCTTTCGGGAATAGACCCCCTAAGTAACTTCATTTTGCAAACCCCAACGGACGCAATACCGCAAATTTCCATTGACGGCCAGCCCGCGCCAACAATTGAGCGCGGCGACGAAAACAGCTTTATTATAACCCCCGCAATGCCGCTAAGCTCAAACAGCGTCTATATCTTCAGAATTGCCCGTAGCAACGAAACCGACATAACTTGGGCATTTCAGACTTCAAAACGCTTTGAAATAGTTTCAACCCTGCCGCGCAATCAGGCCACAAATGTGCCCGTGCGCACGGGAATCGAAATCGAATTCTCCTTTGGCGACGCCCCCGATATTTCCGAATTTTTCGGCATCTATCCGCATGTGGCGGGCAGCTTCACCTCGCGCGGGTCTACGGCAATTTTCGTGCCTGAAAATCCCCTGGACTTTGGTCGAGTATACACCGTAACCCTACAAGCGGGCATAGTCGGGCCAAACAACGAGATAATCAATGCGAATCGTGTATTTTCATTCGAAACAGCCCCCGATGCCCCCCAACGCAATGTAAATTGGACCTCGCGCCTACATTTTTCGATTCCCAATATCGAATTCCCCTCATTCGCAGCACCTACGGTGCATTTTTGGCTAAATTACAATCAAAATCGCCCGGTCGTTAATGTCGAGGTCTTTCGCTTTAACGACGCGCAAAGCGGAATTGATGCCGCAACCCTGCTCGCCGGCGCGCCAACTTGGTCAAGCTTCGGCTTTATGGAACGCTATGTCGACACAAGCGGCCTAAATTCCGTCTATTCCACGACATGGAACAGACGGCAGGGCGACGACTCTCATTGGAATGAATCCTATACTTTCACAAGCAATTTGCCGCCGGGCTTCTATGTCATGAATGCCGTGGTTGCAGGCACAACAAGCCAGATGATTATCCAAATCACGGACTTGGCCGTGCAAGTAATCGCCGACGACACACGCGCTCTCGTTTGGGTTAACGATATGCAGACGGGCCGCCCCGCCGCAGGAGCGTCCGTTTTTGACCCGATTAGCGGTGAAACTTCCATTGTAAGCGAATATGGAATTGCCGTGGTCGAGCGCATGATGTCCGCGGGCGAATATTTAATTGTGCGCGCCACAGACGGCAAAGAGGCCGCTGTTTTCGCACATTCGCGGGCATTTCAACATTTTCACCGTGGCTTTAGCCTGTGGGATTGGGATATTGTGCCTGTTGCCGAACCCATGGCGCGCAGCTTTAGTTGGTGGCCAACGCAACAGGAGGCTAATAGCCAATATTGGACGGCCCTGCAACTCGACCGCACTTTGTTTCAGCGCAACGACAACTTGAATCTTTGGGGCTTTATTCAAAATCGTAGTCAAGTCGAGGAAATAAGCCATGTAACGGCCATTATAACCGAACGCAATTGGTGGTGGCGGGGCGATGGCGGCGGCAACGACACTCTCATTCGGCAGAATATTCCGGTGGCAAATGGCGCGTTTTCGGGCGAAATTCGCCTGCCGCATCTTGACCCCGGAATGTATGAGCTGGCCATCTATCATGGCGACATTTCCATCAGCTCGATATTCTTTAACGTTCAAGACTATGTTAAGCCGCCATATCAGCTGACCTTAAGCGCAAGCCAAGCCGCAATTTTCGCGGGCGAAGAAGTCATTTTCACCGCAAGGACAGAATTTTTTGAGGGAACGCCCGTGCCGGATTTATTGCTGAGCCATCGCGTTTCGGGCTGGCAACTTAGCCCGCAGGCGGGCACGATTAGCGAGCGCACCAATAGCGAGGGCGTGATTACCGTTCCCGTTAGGCCAAACGCCGCGGGCGACGCGCAAGGCGAGCGCAGTCTAAGCTTTACGGCCGAGGCCGAACTGCCCGAAATTGGCTGGGTGCATGAAATGGCCTCCGTGCGCGTTTTTGTGAACGATATAAATGTTAGAGCGCGCACCAGTCGCGAGGGCGAGAATGCCACAATTTCCGTGAATGTTCATGATATTACCTTGGAAAGGCTTAATGACGGTACCGCTAGTTCTTGGGGTGATTTTTTGGGCGCGCCGCGCGCCGCGCAGGATTTGAGCGTTGAAATCCTTGAAATTTATTGGGAGCGCGTCCCCGATGGGCAGCGTTATGACCATATTTTGCGCCAAACCGTGCCGCGCTATCGCCATGTGCGGCGCGAGCGTTCGCTTCAGCGTTTTGAAATGACGACGGATGCCGAGGGCTTTTCCGAGCGGAATTTTCAAGTGCCAAATCGCGAAAATGCAAGCTATCAGGCGCGCGTAACCACAACAGACGGCAATGGCCGCCGCATAGTCCACGACCTATTTATTGGCCGCAATTGGGAAAGTTTTTTCCGCAATGCCGAGGATGGGCGACTATTCCTTTATGGCGCGAATGAAGAGGGCTATGACATTGGCGACATGGTTGAGCTTGCCGTAAAAAGCGGCACAGACAATGTAACTCGCGGCAATTTCTTGTTCGTGGTGGTGCAGGGCGGAATTTTAAGCTATCATATAGGCGAAAATCCCCTAAGTTTCACCTTTGGCGAGGAGCATGTCCCAAATGCCCAAGTTTTTGCATTTCATTTTAATGGGCATATCTACACAACGGGCGGGCCAATGTCGCAGCGTCTGCGCTATAATCCCGTGAATCGGCGGCTGAATATAGAAATCGTCGCCTGTCAAGAAGATTATCGCCCCGGTGGGGAGGCTACGATTACGATTCGCGCTACAGACCTTTTGGGCAATCCTAAGGCCGCGAATGTTAATATTAGTTTGGTGGACGAAGCACTTTTCGCGCTAATGGACTATAATGTGGACAGTCTGGCCGCGCTTTATGCGAGCATAGGCGACAATCTTCGCTTTAGTTTGGCCACGCACCGCAGCTTTAGGAGCGATGGCATTGAAAATTCCGATATTACCGATGATGTTACCGTCAGTCATATGGCCATGGCCGCGCCCGGCGAAGCCCCTGCGATTGCAATGGAAGCCGAGTCGGTGAGCCGCGATGCGGGCGGCGGAGATGGCGATACCCGAATTCGTGAGCGTTTCGAGGATACGGCCGTTTTCATAAGTTTGCGCACAAATGCGCAGGGCGAGGCTAGCTTTACCTTTGAATTGCCCGATAATATTACCTCGTGGCGGATTACGGCTTCGGCCATAAGCAACGACTTATACGCCGGAAATAGTTTGCAAAACCTGCGCGTAACCCAACCCATGTTTCTGCATTACAGCCTCAACAGCGTCTTTCTGGCGGGCGACGCGCCCTATATCGGCGTAAATGCCTTTGGAACAAGTCTGTCGGGCGGCGAGGCGGTAACCTTCGAAGTCTGGCGCGAAGGCGCGCCAAATGACATTCGGCGGGCTTCGGGCGTGGCCTTTGAGCGCGTGAATATTCCGCTTTGGGAGAAGACTTCCGAGGGCTTTGGCGCAATAATCGTGCGCGCCTCCGTTGCGGGCTATAGCGATGCCGTGCGCCATGCCTATCAAGTTTTGAATTCGCATAGACAGGTTGATATTGCGGTCTTTTACGAAGTCAGCCCCGATACAATTTTTGACATTAACCCAATCGGCATGACCGACATAACCTTTACAGACCACGGGCGCGGCCGATTTTTAAGCGACTTATTCGGCCTGCGCAATATTTGGCGAAGCGGCGCGCGGGTTGAAGGCCTTGTCGCGCGGCGCGAGGCCACCATTCTAATCCAAAGGCATTTCCCCGACATCCGCCTTTTTGGCGAGGCCGGCAATTTTGACATGCTCGAATATCAGACGGAAAACGGCGGAATCGCCATTTTGCCCTATGCAAGCGCGGATTTGGCCACAACCGTAATGCTGCTCCCCTTCATTAAAGACGACGTAAATTTGGCCACTTTGCGGAATTATCTTTGGAATATCGCCTCGGGTTCGGCGACCGACAATCGAATTTTGTCGATCTATGGACTGGCCGTGCTGGGCGAACCCGTGCTTTTGGACTTGCAAAGATATGCCGCCCTGCCCGAACTTTCCGTCAGAAATGCGGCCTATGTTGCGCTTGCGCTGGCGACTTTGGGCGAAATTCAGGCCGCCCGCGACATTTTTAATGACCGCATTGCCCCGCAACTTGAACGAATCGGGCCATATTACCGCGTTTCGGGCGCGAATCGCGCGGCGATTTTGGACGCGACCTCTGCGGCGGCGCTTTTGGCGGCGAAAATCGGCGCAGGGGAGGCTGTCGCCCTGCATGAATATTCCATGCGGAATCGGCCTGCAACCCTTTTGATGAATATTGAGCGGCTGAAATTTATTACCTTTGAAATTGAAAATCATACGGACATTCAAGCGAGCATCACTTATACACTCTTTGGTGAAAGCATAACCCGCGAACTTGGGCGCGGCGCGTCTTTTAACCTGCGTATTCCCGCCCAAAATTTCCATGAATTCAGCCTAATTTCGGTTGCGGGCGAGGTGGGTGCGGTTTCCATAATCCGAACGCCTTTGGAGAATTTGGAGCAAATGGAAGACGACATAGTCGTCCGCCGCGAATTCTTCAGAGCGGGGTCGAACACCCCCGCCACAACCTTTGAACAGGGCGATTTGGTGCGTGTGCAAATTTCGGTTGATTATTCGGCGCGCGCAATTAGCGGCTCTTATATCATAACGGACTTTTTGCCCGCAGGGCTTGTGCATGTGGCGAATTCGGCGCGTTTTCAGGCGCGCGGTACGGCCACGGATTGGTGGGCGCATGTAACAACCGAGGGGCAACGCATAACATTTTTTGACTTTAATTCCAGATTTAACCGGGTGCATACCTATTTCTATTATGCCCGCGTTGTAAATCCCGGCATATTCACGGCAGAAGGCACCATGGTGCAAAGCTTCGGCGCGCGGGAATATATGGCGGTTGGTGAAGGGGCAATTATCACGATTAGCCCGTAGTCGACCCAATATCGAAGCGAAAATGCCGGTTAAAACCGGCTAAAGATTCCGACTGAAAGTCGGGCGATATATGCGCACCCGCAAGGGCGGCCTAAAGGCCGCCCTTTAGATTGAGGCAAGCCCGGGATGACGGCGCAGAGGCGACCGCCCTCGGTCGCCCGAATTCCGACGGGGACATGTCGGGCGCGCAAGCGCGCCCGAAGGGCGGCCTAAAGGCCGCCCTTCTCAACTAGTTGCAGATGACAAGTCGTTGCTTTGCAAGCGTTACTTTAGCCGACTTCAGTCGGCACCTCATGTCGCTCCTATTTTGCAATAGCCTTCCCCTTCCATTTCCCGCGCAACAGCCGCGGATAAAAGAAAGCACTCCGCGCAACCCAATCTATATACATTGCAATCCAAACCCCCAAAACCCCCATGCCAAAGACAATGCCGAGGATATAGCTAAACAACAGCCGCGCCAGAATCATGGTTGAAATTGAAATCACCATGGTGTACACCACATCGCCCGTGGCGCGCAGGCAGGCCGGCAGGATAAACGACGACGGCCATAAAAACGGGGCCAGCATCATATAGGAAATGAGCAGCGGCGGCAAAAGTTCAAGGGTTTCCGGCGAAGGGTTAAAGAGGCTAAAAATCGGATTCCTAAAGAAAAGAATCAGACTTCCCATAACAAGCAGGAAAATTCCCGCAACCACCAAGGCAAATAATGCCGTAGTTTTAACATCTTTTTCATCGCCGCGCCCAATCCTCTGCCCAACCAAAATCATTGCTCCCGTGCCAAAAGCCATTGCAGGCACATTAAAAAAGTTTACAAGCGAAAAACCTATAGTATTTGCGGTTATGGCAAAAGTTGTCATTGACACGATTATAACCTGTGTAACTAAGCGGCCGGCCTGAAACAGCCCCGCCTCAAAGCTGGTGGGCAGGCCAAGCTTTAGAATCGTTTTTTGCCTGCCAAAGTCGGGTTTGAAATATTTAAGCTTGTTTAGCCTTATTCCTTTGGCTTTTTTTAGCAAAAACCAAGTGGCGGCCGCCAGCCCGAACAGCTTCGCCGAAACCAAGGCCCAGCCCGCCCCATGGATTCCAAAGCCGCCAATGGTTGCAAAGCCCAAATCTACGCCCCTTATCAGCACAAAGCCCAGCAATAAATTCAAGACATTCATCATAACGGAAATAAGCATGGGCGCAAAAGTGTCGCCGGAGCCGCGAATTATGCCAAACATTGTAAGAGTAACCGCCACAACGGGATATGCAAAGCTGACAATTCCGAGGAAAATGCGCGATGCGGCCATGACTTCATAATCGGCATCGGCAAATAGAGCCATAAGAATTTGGTCGCGGAAAATGGTTATTATGGCAAACATTACCAGCGAAAAAACGGCGGAAAGCAGAATTGCCTGTCCGCCCGCCCTCTTGGCCGAACGCCTGTCATCCCGCCCGATATATTGCGACACAACAATTGTGCCGCCCGTGGTAAGTGCGGCAAAAAGTGCCAAAATCAAATGGGTTACAGAATCCACCATGCCCAAGGCGGAAGTGGCATATTCCCCCACAGACGAAATCAACATGGTCGAAACCATGCCCATAACCGACACCGACACATGCTCAATGGCCATGGGCACGGATATTCTAAGTAATTCTTTGGTTCTGGATTTTATCTCAACTCGCCCCAAAATATCACCCCACCCTATTATAACATAAATCCGGGTCATCTGCAATAAAATTAAAAAAAGCCTGACCGGGGGTGTGTATCGTGGTTAGAATTTATGAATTGAGGCAAAAGGAGATAATTAATATTAGAGATGGCACAAGATTTGGCTATGTGGCCGACATTGAAATTTGCAAAAAGGCCGGCGACATCCAAAGCCTAATTGTGCCCGGCCCCGCCCGCGTTTTCGGTGTTTTCGGCCGCGACACGGAATATTGCATCCCCTGGGCCGCCGTAAAACAAATAGGCGACGACATAATCCTTGTAGACGTTGACCCGGAAGATTGCGTCGAGGAGCTTTAGAGACTGTTCGAAATCTTCATTCCAACAGCATTTCGGCGACCTTATGCACGTCGCCCGCACCCATGGTTATCGCCATATCACCGGGCGCGAGATGCTCGGCAAGATGCTTTGCGGCGGCCTCAAATGACGGTATATAGCGGCTTTGCGGGATTTTCGCGGCCAAATCTTTGGCGTGAATGGGGGACTCGTCCTCCTCGCGCCCCGCGGGCTTATAAATGTCCAAAATCAAGACCTCATCGGCAATTCGCAGGCTTTCGGCAAATTCGTCCAGAAATTCGGCGGTGCGCCCCGGGGTATGCGGCTGAAAAATGGCCCAAATCCGCGCGGGATTAAGGGATTTTGCGGCCTGCAGGGTTGCGGACACCTCGGTGGGATGATGGGCATAATCGTCGATAATTTCGGCATCGTTAAAGCGTCCCTTGCGCTCAAAACGCCGCAATGCGCCCGTAAAGCCCTGCAACGCATGGGCAATTTTGCCCTCGTCCAAGCCACAAAAGCGCGCGGCCAAAATTGCGGCCTTTGCATTGGAAATATTATGCTCGCCCGGAACATTCAAACTAAAACCAAGTCGCTCCTCCCCATATGTCAAAACCTGACAATCAAGCCCATCAACAATTTCGTGAATTTCGTGAATTTCGTGGTTAATAATCAGCAGACCATCGGGCGGAATGAGTTCCGCAAATTTACGAAAAGAAGCCCGAAGCCCCGCCTCATTCCCAAAATAGTCGCTATGGTCCATTTCGATATTTAGAATTATTCCAATAAATGGATGAAATTGTAAAAAGCTGTCATGATATTCACATGCCTCGGCGATAAAATATTTGCGATTGCCGCCAATACGCATTGTGCCGCCCATGGCAGGCAAAACCCCGCCATTCATCACGGTTGGGTCGGCTTCTGCCGCCATAAAAATTTCGGCCAACATGGACGTGGTGGTCGTTTTTCCATGTGTTCCGGCCACGCAAATTGCAGAGCTGTAATTTCGCATTAAAAGCCCCAAAAGCGCGGGGCGTTCCAAAAATTTCAGCCCGCGCGCGCGCGCCGCCGCCATTTCGGGATTTTTGGCGGGAACGGCGGCATTATAGACCACAACCTCGGCTGAATCGGGCAAATTTGCGGCATCATGTCCAATGCTGACATTAATTCCAAGCCCGCGCAAATGCGCCACCAGCGGCGAATCCGCCTTATCCGACCCGGAAACAGAATATCCCGCCAAAAACAAAACCTCGGCCAAGGCCGACATATTAACGCCACCAATTCCCACGAAGTGGAAATTTCTATAATCGAATCCTAAATCGAATTTCTGCATAAATCCTCCCTCTAATTTCTAATTTCTAATCTCTAGTTTAGATTATACATTATTTTCGGAAAAAATAAACATCTTTTTTAATTGAACCAAGCAATAAACGCATCGGGATTTAAATAACCCAGCGCGACATACCAAATTAGCAGCAGCAGGGCAGCCAAAACCAACACGGGAAGCCGCTTCCAAAACAGGCGAATGGCGCAAAGCGCGACTGTTGCGGCCATATAGAGGATGAACCAGGCGGAAAGCAGGCGCAGCCATGTCATGCCAAAGACCTCAATATAGAGATTTAGGCGAACCGCGCCCGAAATCAGCATTACGACGGTTAGGGCAAGCAGAGCCATCAGTAGGGCGCGCAGGAATTTGCGGCCGGCCTCCTTTGGCCCAAAGCGCAGGAAAATGCCGAAAATCAGCAGATTTATGGCGCAAACGGCCACGGTTTGGGCAAAGCCCGCGCGGGCATATTCGGCATAGGTCAGCCCGGCGGGAAGGCCCGCGCCCGCAAAAAGATAAGTGAATTGGATAATGCAAAACAGGATGTAAATTAAAATTACGCTGCCCAGCACTATCCCCGAAATTACGGGGTCTATGGCGAATTTTTCGGGTATGCGGCGAATTTTATTTTCGCCCATGCCGATATTCCACAAAAACGAGTAGAACAGGCCAAAGGCGATGATTATCACGGTCAGATGGAATAGCAGACTGCGGATATTAAAATTCGCGAAAATTCGGCTTATATAGTGGTTAAAAACCTGGTCTGCGCCCATTAACAGCGGAATTATGACCGCCATAACCACCACAGCCACGCCCGCGCCGATTAGCACACGAAGCGCAAGCGGCCTGTTCTTTTTCGTGAAGAGCGAGCCGACGGCTTCAAATAGCGGCACAAGGCCTGTAAAGGGCTTGACAAATGCGCCAAAAATCCAGGCCAAAGCCATTCCTTCGGAATTTTTTAGCGTGAAGCCGCACGCCGTCCATTGGGCGTGCGCCATTAGCACGGCGGGAATTACAAAAAATGTAATTGCGGCGAATTGCCAATTATGCCCACTTTGTCCGAAGGCGAAATTCCAGATACAAAGCGCGGTTACGCAAATGGCTACGAACCAGGCAACGCTGTCGCGCTTGAGTTTTGACCAATAGAAAGCGTAGAAAATCGCCAGATAGCACAGCCAAAAAATGGCAGAAAAGAATGTCAAGTCTTGGAAAATATTTGCGACCATCAGGCGGTCGAATAGGATTGCCAGAGCCAAAGCTATGGGCAACAACAGCCTTTCCGCCAAAATTCGCTGTTTTGCATTAGTTATTGTCATGTATTCCATCTCCTTCCACATATTCCAAAATATCCCCGGGCTGGCAATTAAGCTCTTTGCACAGCCTCGCCAAAGTCGAAAATCTTATGGCCTTGCCCTTGCCGTTTTTCAGAATCGAAAGATTCGCCTGTGTTATATCCACACGCGCGGCAAGCTCTCCAAGCCCAATTTTGCGCCTTGCCATCATGACATCCAAATTTATTCTAATCATGGCGCACCCCCTAAATCGTAAGGTCGTTTTCCTCGCGAAAAACGACGGATTGGCGGATTAGGGCGGCGAGAGTGAAGGCGAAAAGCCCGCTTAGGACAAAGAAAAAGACGCAAAACAGCGTTAGGACGGTTAGGAAGAAGAAACATTTGAAGATAAAGGCCGCCGCCAATGCGATTAAAAGCACGCCAATTCGGTATAGAGCGCGGACATTTCGCATGACGAAGGGGCCTTTTGGAATGGAATTCATCATCCAAATCATTTCCAAAACAATCCATAGGGCGGGCGCGGCCACCACCATTAAAAAGGGCAGGATAAAGTCCCAATAGGCCGCGCCGAGGGCGTTAAAGCCCCATATGAGCCGGACATAGAAGTCCAGCATGAAGGGCAGGGTTGCGGCACCGGCCAGGCCGACGACAAAAATCGCGTATAATGCGATTCTTAAAATGCGGCTGAAAATTGATTCTTGCATAATTCCTCCTTCGGGCGACCGAGGGCGGTCGCCCCTACGTTTTTTAACCATTATACACCGGAATAAGTTGAATGTCAATAACAAATTATCGAAAAACAATAAATTTTTATCGTTGCCATATGGCGCGGCATATAAGCCACCCTCAGCCGCTACTTGCGGGTCGCAACAAATAATGTTGACAAACTTGGCAAATTATGATAAATTAAAGTCATGATTACATAGGGGGTGCGAGTTTGAAGAAGGTAAAAATCGGAATTCCTAAGGCTTTGTTGTATTATAAATACCAGGTCATGTGGCGCAGTTTTTTTGAGGAGCTGGGCCTTGAGGTCGTGGTTAGCCCAAATACAAATAAGGCCATTTTGGACTTGGGCACAAATTCGTCAATCGACGAAAGTTGCACTTCCGCAAAGATTTATATGGGCCATGTGGAGTGGCTTATAGGCAAATGCGACTATATTTTTGTGCCGCGAATTGTAAGCTATGAGGGCGGCGACATCACCTGCACGAAATTTCACGGAATTTATGACATTGTGCGCGCAACTTTTCCGGCCGCCAAATTTTTGCACTACAATGTAGATTATGCCGAGGGTCATACGCAAGAAAAGGCCTATAGCAAGCTTGGCAAGGAATTGGGCGCAAAGCCTGCGGCCGTTAAGCTGGCCTATGAAAACGCGCTTAATGCCCTGAAAAATTATGAAAAAGGCCTGGAAAGCAGGCAGGAGGCACTTGTTTGCGCCGAAAGTCTAAAGGTTTTGGTTGTGGCGCATCCTTATAATATTTACGACAAGCTTATCGGCGAACCTATTGTTAAGGCGCTGGAGGAGCTTAATGTGGGCGTGCTTTATGCCGACATTCCCGACACCATCGACATGTGCAAGCAGTCAAAAACCCTGTCTGACTCTATGTATTGGCGTTATAATAAGGAATTGGTCGGCGCAATCGGTCATTATAAGGACGATATTGACGGCATAATTTTCATGGCAACTTTTCCCTGCGGCCCCGATTCGTTGGCAATTGAGCTTTTAATGCGCAAACTTAAGGAAATTCCCATGACGACGCTGATTGTGGACTCAAATTTTGGCGAGGCGGGAATTCAAACCCGAATCGAGAGTTTTATTGATATTATCGAGGCTAAGAAAAAGGAGGCGGCTCATGCAGTATAGGATTTCTTTTCCACATATGGGAAAATATTATATTCCCATTAAAAAGGCCATGGAGGCATTTGTAGGCAATTATGGCGAGGTAATTTTGCCGCCGCCCATAACCAAGCGCACTATAGAGCTGGGCGCGCTTCACAGCCCCGATTTCGTTTGTGTTCCTTTTAAATATACTTTGGGTAATTTTATTGAGGCGCTGGAAAATGGCGCAAATGTGTTGTTTCAAATTGCGGGGGACTGCCGCCTGGGCTTTTATAGCGAGGTGCAGGAGCAAATTCTGCAAGACTTGGACTTTGACTTCACTTTCCATATGATGGAATTAAATGGCAAAAATGCGAAGGGACTGTATGAGGTCTTTAAGGCCATGAATCCCGAGCTTACGCTACCAAAAGTTGTGTCAACGCTGGCCGTGGTTGTGCGCATTGTCTATGCTATGGACGGAATTGAGAAATACATACGCCAAAATATCGGCTTTGAGGTCGAAAAGGGCGGATTTGAGCGCATTGAGAAGCAATTTTTGGCGGAAATTGCCACGGCGGAAACCATGCCGCAGGCGGGTAGAATTTTCAAGAAATACCTTAAGAAACTTAAGACCGTGGCACTGAACAAGCCCGCAAAACCCCTTAGAGTCGGCGTTGTGGGCGAGCTTTATGTGTTGATGGAGCCTTTTTCGAATTATTTTATCGAGAAAGAGCTGGCAAAATTCGGAATCGAAGTCGAACGTTTTATAACCGCGTCCTATTTGATTTTCTCGACACAGCACAATGTTAAGAAAATTTTAAAACAGGCGGATGGTTATGTCAGCTATGAAATTGGCGCAGACGGCACGGACAGCGTGGCCAAAAGCGTTGTTATGGCCAAAAAGGGCTATGACGGAATCATTCATTTAAAGCCATTCGGCTGTACGCCGGAGGTTAATTCGATTCCCATGGTGAATAAAATTAGCGAGGATTTTGAAATCCCCGTATTATATTTCAGTTTCGACGCGCAAACGTCGGAAACGGGCGTAAAAACAAGGCTTGAGGCCTTTTATGATATGTTGGAAATGAAGAAGAGGGGGCGGGCGTTATGAAGGCCTATTTAGGCGTGGATATTGGCAGCATTTCAACGAAAGGCGTAATTATCGACGGCGATAATCGCATAATTGCAAATGAATATTTATGGACAGAAGGCAATCCAATTGCGGCCGTAAAAGGCGTGGTCGAGTCGCTTCAAAAGCAGATTGCCCCCGAAGTGCAGGTTATGGCCGTGGGCACGACGGGTTCTGCGCGCAAGCTTATCGGCGTTGTGCTTAATGCACAAATTGTTAAGAATGAAATAACCACTCATGCAATCGGAACAATGAGTCGCGTTCCCGATGTTCGCACAATTTTAGAGATTGGCGGGCAGGATTCCAAAATTATCCTATTGCGCAACGGCATTGTTACGGACTATGCCATGAATACGATTTGCGCGGCCGGCACGGGGTCTTTCTTAATGTCGCAGGCCAAGCGGCTGGGTCTGGCTATTGAGGAGCTGGGCGAAATGGCCCTGCAGTCCGAAAATCCGACAAGAATCGCCGCGCGTTGCACGGTTTTCGCGGAATCCGATTTGGTGCATAAGGCGCAAATTGGCCACAAAAAAGAGGATATTGTCGCGGGAATTTGCACAGCCGTTGTCAATAATTACCTAAACAATGTCGGCAAGGGCAAGCGCATACTCGCTCCCATCGTTTTCCAGGGCGGCGTAAGCAAAAATGTCGGCGTTGTGCGCGCTTTTGAGCAAATCCTCGGCCATGAAATTTATGTGGACGAATTCGGGCATCTCATGGGCTGCCTGGGTGCGGCCGTCCTCGCCAAAAACAGCGGCGTTGAGCAACTTTTCGACTTTAATATACAAGAAGTAGACTTCGTAACAAAAGGCCGCGAATGTGAGCTCTGCTCCAACAATTGCGAAATAATCTATATCTATCGCAACAACGAAGTCCTCGACGCCTGGGGCAATCGCTGCGAGCGGGGGCTTTCGGCCTAATTGAATTGTTGGTGATATTTATGCTTAAAAAAACGCAAAGCTTCACCTATATTGACTTATTTGCCGGCATCGGCGGTTTTCATCAGGCGGCCTCATCTTTGGGCGGCCTATGTGTGTTTGCAAGCGAAATTGACACCGAGGCACAAAGGGCATATGAAGCAAATTATGCCATTAAACCGCATGGTGATATTACACAAATCTCCGCCGATGAAATACCCGACCACGATATTTTGTTTGCGGGATTTCCTTGTCAGGCATTTAGTATTTGCGGAAATATGCGTGGTTTTGAGGATACGCGGGGAACGTTGTTTTTTGATATTGCGCGCATTTTAAAGCAAAAAATGCCGCCAATGTTTATCCTTGAAAATGTAAAGCAATTGAGCACGCACGACAGAGGGCGAACCCTTAAGACAATTTTGGCAACACTTGAAGGGCTGGGATATAAAGTTTATTGGAAAATCCTTAATGCTTTAGATTTTGGCTTGCCGCAAAAACGAGAGCGAACGATAATTGTAGGTTTTTTAAACCACAACGCAAACTTTGGCTTTCCGCAAACTATTGGCTCCGGGAAACTTGAGGATATACTTGAGAATGATTCCAGCATTGACCCCAAGTTTTTTGCGAGCGAGCATATAGTGGCTAAGCGCAGACGCAGCCATATTAGTAAACATAGCCCGGGCATTTGGCATGAAAATAAGGCGGGAAATATAACCAGTTATCCTTATTCCTGCGCCTTAAGGGCAGGAGCATCATATAACTATTTGCTTGTAAACGGAATTCGGAGGCCAACAATGCGTGAATTACTTAGGCTACAGGGCTTTCCGGATTCATTTAAAATAGTCTGCAACGACAGCCAAACCCGAAAGCAGGCAGGAAATGCCGTGCCTGTAAACATGATTAAGGCAGTATTAAAGGAGGCTTTATATGCAACGTCCGCGATTGCGCGATAATAGGGGGCGCGGGCCATTTGAACTTTACCCGCTTGGCCAAATTCCCGCAGAAAATATTTACGAAATCGGAAAATGGTTCGTATATCGATATTCGGTGGGCAATAAAGATATAAACGGGAGTGAATGGGGAGATATTTTTGCAAATGGCATTAATGGAGAACATTTAAGCAGCCCACTAGGCCTTGCCGATGTGGTGCACGAAAATATGGCATGGTCTACAAAAACCGTTAAACACAATAATCCACATAGCCAGCAAAAGGTCAGGGTTATTTCCGGACGATGCTCTCCCGACTATTCATATGGCATAACAGACCCCCACGAAGACATACAAAAAACCGGAACCGCCGTACTGTCCATTTATAATGAGCGCATAAATATCGCCAAAGACCGCTTCGAGCCTTTGCGCGCAATAATTCTTATTCGTAACTTTGAAAGATTTGAATTTGTTTTATTTGAAGATGATGTACATAGATATGTAACCTCGGAATATAGATGGCGCAAAAACAGCAATGGCAATTTACAAGGCCATGATTCGGCAGGCAGGCATTGTTTTACGTGGCAACCCCACGGTTCGCAATTTACGGTTTTATACGATGTGCCGTCATCGGCAATTAAATTCACGGTAAAACAGCCCCCTGTGCTGGATTTTGATAAAACTCTTATGCAAATTGGATTTGATGAAAGCTGGATAAAAATTTTATAGGAGCAAAGGGGGTTTGATGTGAAAAAGGGATGGTTTTTGGTTTTGATTTTGGTGTTTTTGGTTGCTTGCGTTTCGGAGGGCGAGGATGGCGGCTTTGCGCGGGATGCCGAGGCGGGGTTTTCTTCTACTTGGGCGCGAAATTCTACGCATTTTTTCTTTTTGCCGCATAGTGGCGCAATTTATCGCCTGCCATTTGGCAATATTGAGCGGGGTGAGGCGGTTCTTTTTAGCGCAGACGGCGAAATTGAGATTGTTGGAATCAGCGAGAATTACCTATTCATCAGCTTTAGAAGCGGCGATTGGGAGGCGCGCAATTACGCCACCTATCGCCTGTCGCTTGAAGAATTTGAGCCGGAGCTACTTGACTCCGGCATATATTACGGCCTACCACGCCTTCACGCCGCCGGCGCGTCAATTTTGTTTACCCACGCAAATGTCGACGAAGGGCGCGTTTGGATTGAGGCTCTCAGCCTTGAAACGGGCGCGCGCCGCATAATTTACGAGTTTGACAGCCAAAATTTTACCAGTTTTAACACGGGCTGGTGGCAGATGGAAAATAATGCCGTTGCATTCATAAATAGCAGCTGGGGCGGCGCGGAGGGCGGTTCTGACTTCATTTTCATAGATTCGCAACTTAGGGCGCGGCGGATTCAGCTTGACGAAATCGAAAATCTCCCCCATGGCAACCGCAACTGATTGTTAATGATATGACATTCACAACCGTTTTCGCAAAAGACCTTGACGCAACGGCATTGTATAAGGCCGTAAAACTCTCGCCCGACGGCGAAATCGAAAAAGTGCTGGCCGAAGGCTGGCATGGCCATAATGCCGCCTTTGGCGTGCGCCGCCTCGCGAACACGGGCTTGGTGCTGGCCGTACAATCAAGCTTTTTCACAATCGACGGCCTAATCCAAGCCGTCTATTGCACCGAAACAGGCGCGCTTTTCAATCCCGGCCGATAAATTAAAATTTGTGCTTGACAAGTATACTTTGCATATGCTATAATAATTTTGACAATAAAACTTGTCAAAATAACAAGTGTATTTGGAGGGAAATTATGAACAAAGACGAGATTTTGGAAAAAAGTCGGGCTGCGAAGGGCGACGAGGGTGCGGAAAATGCTGTGAATAAGGGCTTAAAGTGGGGTTATGTAAGCTTTGTTGTTGTCGCAAACTTTTTTGTGATAACCAATATATGGTTAAGCGGCAACGACACGCCAAAAATTGGCATTGTAACCGCGTCGTTGCTTTTCACTTTCGCCGCCGCCCAATGCTTCAGCACATATCGCTTTAACAAAAAGCCGATGTATGCGGTGCTTGGGGTTGCCCTTGTTTTGGCGATTATAGCTTTATGCGTTGGTTTCGTAATCTTGATAAGCCAATAGAGGGATGCGATGAAAGGCGAGCTTACGCTTAAAAACAGACTAAAAGTAGCACGCGCAGAGCGCGGCCTATCCCAGGCCGCGCTGGCTGCGCTTGTTGGCGTGTCGCGCAACACGATAAGCTCGATAGAAACAGGCCAGTTTTGCCCCACGGCAAAACTGGCCCTAATCCTATGCATCGCGCTGGACAAAAAATTCGAGGAATTATTTCATTTCGAGTAAAGGAGCATTTTTTTGAATACAAAACGACCGTAAGCCGGCAGACAAGCCGCCAACCAAGGCACGCCTATGCTTTCCAAGCGTTACTTTAGCCGGCTTTCAGCCGGCATTTCATGTCAGCTCATAATTAATGATAGCAGCAACAGCGCCAGCACACCGACCAGCACGGGCTTAATAATTTTTGGCCCAATTTTGATAGCCAGGGCCGAGCCCAGAAGATTCCCCAAAACCCCCGCAATTGCGGCGGGGATGGCCAGCGCGAAAATAACCTGCCCGCCAATCAAAAATGTAACCATTGAGCCTAAGTTGCTTGAAAGGTTGATAATCTTCGCATTTCCATTTGCTGTTACAAGGTCAAAACGCAGAAAAATTGTAAAGACTAAAATCAAAAATGTGCCCGTGCCGGGCCCGAAGAAACCGTCGTAAAAGCCGATAATCGCCGCGGCCGCGGCCGCCCCTGCCAAAATTGTGCCGGGGCGAAGGCTGTCCATGCGGTTCTCCTTGCCGAAGTCCTTTTTGACAATGACCACAATGGCAACAATTGGCAAAATTACCAAAATTGCATATCGCAAAATTTCGTCGCTGGTCAAAAGGGCGACAAAAGAACCCAGCGACGAACCCGCCAGCGCAAAAACCACCGAAACGGGAATCGCCTTGATATAGACCTTTCCATTGCGCAAAAAATTAAAGGCCGCGAGTGCCGTGCCAAATGTCGAGGAAAATTTATTTGAGCCCAAGGCCATATGCATGGGTATTCCCATCAAAACATAGGCCGGCAGGGTTATCAGCCCGCCGCCGCCCGCAATTGAATCGATAAAACCACCCAAAAAAACCAAGGCGCATAATATCACAATTTGTAGAATTTCAAAAGTCAGCAATTCTTCCATGGATATATTATACTATTTATTTGACTTTTGCACAAGTGTTTGATAGAATTGTTTAAAGGAGTGGTTTATATGAAAGATGATTTATTGAAAATTAAAGGACAGGCCTTGGATAGCATTGCCCAAGCCGCCGATTTGCGGGCTTTAGAGGATGTGCGCGTGGCCACCTTCGGGAAAAAAGGCACGGTTACGGCACTTTCGCGGACAATGGGTTCGCTTAGTGCCGAAGAAAGACCCGCCATGGGTCAGATGGTAAATGAGGTGAAAGACGCTCTGGAAGCGGCTTTTACAGCCAAAAAGCAGGGGCTGGCAGATGCGGCCTTAGAGGCTTCGCTTGCCGACGAAAAAATCGACATAACTCTGCCCGGGCGCAATTTTGCTTTGGGAAGCAAGCACCCCCTAACCACCGTTATTGACGAAATTTGCAGGATTTTTATGGGCATGGGCTATGAAATTGCCACGGGGCCCGATGTTGAAACGGATTATCATAATTTTGAGGCACTCAATATCCCGAAAAACCACCCCGCGCGGGACGAACAGGACACCTTTTATGTCGAAGGCGGCCATGTTTTGCGCACGCATACAAGCCCCGTGCAAATCCGCAAAATGTCGGAGGGCAGGCTTCCTATTGCGGCCGTTGCGCCCGGCAAAGTCTTTCGTTCTGACGAGGTTGATGCCACACATTCCCCCGTTTTTCACCAAATTGAGGGGCTGGTGGTGGATAAGGGGATACACATGGGTCATCTTAAGGGCGCGCTGACGGTCTTTGCCGAGGCCCTCTTTGGCGAGGGCGTTAAAACCCGCTTTAGGCCGCATCATTTCCCATTTACCGAACCTTCCGCCGAAATGGATATTTCCTGCTTCGGCTGTGGGCAGGATGCCGAAAAAATGCAGGATTGTCGCATTTGTAAGGGCGAGGGCTGGGTTGAGCTGCTGGGTTGCGGAATGGTGCATCCCAAGGTGCTGGCGGGCTGTGGCATTGACCCCGAAGTCTATTCGGGCTTTGCATTCGGCATGGGCTTAGAGCGCATTGCCATGCAACGCTATAATATAGACGATATGCGCCTGTTGTTCGATAATGATATGCGATTCTTAAAGCAGTTTTAGTGGGCGGTGGTGGATAATATGAAAGTGTATTTGGATAATTGCTGCTTCAACAGACCATTTGATGACCAAAGTGCCTTGATTGTCAGACTTGAAACGGAGGCCGTGTTGCTGATTCAGCAGTTAATTAGGGATGGAAAGCTTAAGCTTGTGTGGTCTTTTATGATTGATTATGAAAATGCAGCCAACCCTTTTATTGAAAAACGTAGCAGAGTAAATGCTTGGAGAAGCATGGCGGACGAGAATATTCAACATTCATTTCATATCGCAAAGAAAGCTGCCGAATGTATGTATTTGGGATTCCGAGAAAAGGATGCCGTCCACATAGCTTGCGCGTTTGACGCAAAAGCCGATTATTTTATAACAACCGACAAAAAAATACTCAACAAATCTGTAGATGGTGTCGAATTTTTGAATCCAATCGAATTTTTGAGGAGGTATGACGATGTTAAGTGATACTTTATTACAGCGAGAGGGCATGAGGGTTTTGGCCGAAAATTTGGGTCTGGTTGAGGCGGGGCGATTTATTGCTCTTATGAATAGAGAGCCTTTTGATTATACCAAATGGCAGCATGGCTTATTTGCGGATTTATCCCTTGAAGAGCTTCTTGCGCGGGCAAATCAATATCAAATTGAAAATTTTGGGAGGTCATGATGAAATTACCTATATTATGGTTAAAGGAATTTATTGACATAGACTTAGAAGGCGGGCGGCTTTTGGAATTTGCCGAGAGGATGACCATGAGCGGCTCTAAAGTCGAGAAGATTCACCGTTTTGGGCATGAGATTACGGGGGTTATTGCGGGGCGCGTTGAGCAGCTTTTGCCCCATCCCAATGCCGACAAATTGCTGATTGCGCGCGTAAATGTCGGCGCGCCCGAATTGAAGCAAATCGTTACGGGTGCGGACAATCTTAAAGAGGGCGATTATATCCCCGTTGCGGTTCATGGCGCGAATTTGGCGAATGGCCTTAAAATCAAGAAGGGCAAAATCCGCGGCGAGGTTTCCGACGGCATGTTGGTGTCCATTGAAGAAATGGGCTATAGCCGCGCGGAATTTCCGGAAGCGCCGGAAAATGGCATCTACGTATTCGACAAGCCGCAAGAATTGGGCGCGGATGCGCGACCCTTGCTTGGGCTTTTGGATGATGTTATAGAGTTTGAAATTACGACGAATAGGCCGGACTGCTTCTCAATTGTCGGTCTGGTTCGCGAGGCTTCTGCGGCTTATAATTATCAATTATCAATTAACAATTATCAATCAAATGTTGAAAAGGCCGCGCCTATTGAGGTGGAGATTGCTAATCCAGAGCTTTGTCCGCGATATATTGCCGCCGTGGTTGAGAATGTTCGGATTGCGCCATCTCCGCTTTGGCTGCGCTCGCGGCTGATTGCCTGCGGTCTGCGCCCCGTTAACAATATTGTTGACATTACAAATTATGTAATGCTTGAATATGGCCAGCCCATGCACGCCTTTGATATTCGCGCAATCGAGGGCGGCAAAATCATTGTGCGAAATGCCGCCAAGGGCGAAAAAATCACGACTTTAGATGGCATTGAGCGGGATTTAAGCGAGGATATGCTGCTAATTGCCGACCCCGTTAAGGCCGTGGGCATTGCCGGCATCAAGGGCGGCGAATTTTCCAAAATTTTGGACGATACAACCACGATTTTATTTGAATCGGCAAATTTTTATGGGCCGAATATTCGGCTAAGCTCTAAGGAGCTTGGTTTGCGCACGGATTCTTCGGGACGCTATGAAAAAGGGCTTGACCCGACTCTGGCCGAAACCTGCATTTTGCGGGCTTTAGAGCTGGTGGAGCTGCTTGATTGCGGCGACATTGTGCCGGGTCTGACGGATTGTTATCCCATGCGGCGCGACACGCGCGAGCTAAAGTTTGACCCACAGCGCATTAACGCCCGTTTGGGTATTGACCTGCGCCCCGCGCAAATTGCCGAAATTTTGGAGTGTTTGGGCATTTCTGTCGCAAAAAATGTCGCAACAATACCCACTTTCCGCTATGATATAACAACTTGGGAGGATTTGTCGGAAGAAGTTGCGCGGCTTTACGGATATGATAATATTCCCACGGTTGTGGCATCTTCCGCCAATGTTGGCGTTAAAAATTCCGCGCAAATTATGGAAGCGCGGCTGGTGGACATCATGGTTGCGCTGGGCTTTTCCCAAGCCCTAACCTATGCCTTTGAATCGCCCAAAGTCTTTGATAAGCTGCTTATTCCCGAAAATTTCGAGCTTCGCAACACGGTTCGAATTCTTAATCCCTTGGGCGAGGACACAAGCATAATGCGCACAACCCCGCTAAATTCAATGCTTACGGCACTTTCAACGAATTATAATCGCCGCAACCCGACAGCACGGCTTTTTGAGCTGGTTAAAGTCTATACGCCGAATGAGAATCCGCAGGAATTGCCCGCCGAAACGCAAAAACTCGTGGTTGGCGGCTATGGCGATATGGATTTTTATGACATCAAGGGCGTTTTGGAGGCCGTAACCAAGGCCTTTGGCGTTGAAAGCAATTTCGAGCCGCCATTTTTCGACGTTTTGCCCTATATGCATCCCGGGCAGGTTGCCTGCGCAACCTTTGAATGTGGCGCGCCGCTGGCTTTTTGCGGCAAAATTCACCCCAAGGTTGCCGAAAATTATGAAATTGACCGGCCTGCCTTTGTGGGCGTGCTAAATTTTGACAAATTGTGCGAAAACGCCGTTTTAAGCAGGGATTACAGCCCCCTGCCGCGCTATCCGCAAATCAGCCGCGACCTTGCCGTCGTCGTTAAAAATGACATTCGTCATGGCCAAATCGCCGCCAAAATCAAAGAAGCGGGCGGCAAATATCTCCGCGCGCTAAAGCTTTTTGACATTTATGCGGGCAAAACCCTGCCCGAAGGGCATAAATCCATGGCCTATAATCTTATTTTCCGCGCGGACGACCGCACATTGGAAGACAAAGATGCGACAAAAGCCACCGAAAAAATCCTGGCGGCCCTAGGCGAAGCCTTCGACGCCCAATTGCGGCAATAATGAAAGGGGAATTATTATGACCAAAACCAGCATGACTTTAGACATTGACTCCGATTTGAAAGAGCAAACCGAGGAATTGCTTCAAGATATGGGGCTGGACATGTCCACGGCCGTAACCCTTTTTGCGAAGGCCGTGGTGCGGCAGCAACGAATTCCTTTTGAAGTTGTGGCAAGTAATCGAGCTTATTATGATTTTAACAGAAAAAAAGCCCTTGAGCCTGACAGCATGGCCGGCAAAATTTGGATTGCGGATGATTTTGACGCACCTTTGGATGAATTTAAGGAGTATATGTGATGAAAATACTTTTGGACACCCATATCGTGTTGTGGATTCTTAGTAGCAGCAAGAGGCTTTCGCAATCAACCATCCACATAATTTCAGAAAAAAAGAATCAAAAATTCATCAGTTTGGCGGCCGTATGGGAGTTGGCCATCAAAATAAATCGTGGAAAAATGGCCTTTGAGGGCGGCATCACAGGATTTCTTAATTTGATACAGGAAAGCGACATTGAAATATTGCATATAACTCCGCCGCATATTGAATATCTGGAAAAGTTACCGCCTATCCACCAAGACCCTTTTGACAGAATAATGGTGGCGCAGGCCATGTTTGAAGGCATGTTTTTTGCAACGGTGGATAGTAATGTAAAGAAATATGATATTATGCACATTTGATACGGAAGTTGGGGGCGTGTGGTTTACACGCCCCCAACTTATCATCCCAGACTTTCCAACCCCTTTTTAATCGAGGCCATATTCATATCCACCAACTCCTGCCGCCCTTTAAAACGGCGCAGCAGCGCGGCTTCTATATCTTCCGGCGTAAAAAGTTCGGTTTGGGTTAAAAAGCCTGCCAGCATGGTCATATTCGCGCCGCGAGGATTGCCTGTGGCCGTAGCAATATTTGAAGCGTCAATGGCTATAATTGTAACATCATCTCTTTCGACAGGTTCTGTAACTATCGACGAATTTATGAAGATTATTCCACCCGAACGAACTTTATCAAGAAATTTCGTTACCGAAGGGCCGTTTAGGGCGCAAAGGATGTCAATATCCCCTAAAACTATGGGGCTGCCGATTACATTATCGGAAATTATAACCGAGCAATTCGCCGTGCCGCCGCGCATTTCCGCGCCATAGGACGGCATCCACGTAACCTCTTTTTCCCGCGCAAGCGCAATATCGGCCACAACCTGCCCCAGCGTCAACACGCCCTGCCCTCCAAATCCCGAAAAAATCATCTTTGTAGTCATTGCGCCTCACCCCCGTCTCTATAGACACCCAGCGGATAATATGGCAGCATATCGCTTGCCACAAATTTCATTGCATCCACGGGCTTTTTCGCCCAACCAATCGGGCAGGTTGACAAAACCTCGACCATGGAGAAGCCGCAGCCGTCAATTTGGTTTTGAAAGGCCTTTTTAATGGCCTTTTTGGTTTGGTTAATATGCCTTATATCGTGAATTGACGTGCGCTCGATATAAGTAACCGACGGAATTTGCGCAAGCATTTCACTCATGCGGATTGGGCGGCCCGTTGTCGGTTCGGCGCGGCCTTGCGGGCTGGTTGAGGTTTTCATGTCGATAAGCGTTGTCGGTGCCATTTGCCCGCCCGTCATGCCATAAATGGCATTATTTACAAAAATAACGGTGATATTTTCGCCGCGATGCGCGGCATGAACAATTTCCGCCGTGCCAATGGCCGCCAAATCGCCATCGCCTTGATATGTAAAGACGATTTTGTCGGGATTTGTGCGTTTTGCACCCGTGGCCACGGCGGGCGCGCGCCCATGCCCTGCCTGAATCCCGTCGCAATTAAAATATTCATAGGCCAAAACCGCACAGCCCACGGGCGCAATTGTAATTGTGCGCTCTAAAATATCAAGCTCTACCAAATTTTCGGCAATAAGCTTGTGAACGATTCCATGCCCGCATCCCGGGCAATAGGACAACGGAATATCCGTCAGCCCCCTTGTTTTTTCATATGTCCTAGCCATTTTTATCATATCCTCCCACTTCAGGCATGGCCTTGCAATAAATATCATCAAGCACCACGCAAATTTCCTCATGTGCGCAACGTTGCATTTCCCCATAAAACGTAATAAACATCTCCATCTGTCCCTTGGTCATTGTGTCAATAATAGCATAACATCTTTCTTGTAAAGTCATCATATCACCTCGGTATCTTTCGCTATTTCCTATATGCGTCGCCTCTATTGTCGATTTCCACAACCAAAATGCCATAATCTTGGTATACCCAAACGATTCGCCAACCTCCGACACGAAGACGAAACTTCCCCTTGAAGCCTGTCAAAGGCACATTATCCCCTTGCGGCAACTTAAAAATTGCTTTTGCAAGCCTTGATTTTTGCTTTAATGGCAAGCGGTCGAGGAATTTTTCTACGCTTTTATGCAATTCAATCTTCATCTTCGTCATCTCCCGCCTCTAAGTCTATGCCCCATTTCGCGGCATAATCTTCAACGGAAATACCTCGCTCATATTTGTCGGGCCGTTTTTCGTGCCTGGCAAGCATGGAAAGGCAAAAAGCCATGTCAAGCCTGTCTTCCGACTCCATGTCTGCGAGTTTGCGCTCTAAAAATTTGTCTGCAGGTATTAAAGCCTGCGGAGCTTTGATAAGCATTACGCCACTTTCCATCAAATCACCTCAATAACTTTTTCTGCGATTTCTTCCGGCTCAAAAATCATTCCCCCGGTGCGGCCGTAGAAATGCACGGGGATTTTGCCCGCCACGCCAAGCCTTACATCTTCCACCATTTGACCCATGCTAAGCTCGCAAACCACGACATTTTTCACAGAAGCGGGCAAATTTTGGAAACTTTCGTATGGGAAGGGCCAAAGCGTAATCGGCCGAACAAGCCCCGCCTTAATCCCCTTAGACTTTAGGATTTCAATTGAATTCAAAACTATACGCGCAGGCGTGCCATAAGCCACCAAAGCAACTTCGTCGCCGTCCGTAACGCGATTGTCGACCATAATCTCCTTCGCCCGAATGATTTCATAGGTAGCAAAACGCCGCAAATTCATCTCTTCCAATGCTTCAGCCTTAAGACTAAGCGAATTAGCAATATTCCGCCGCCCACGCCCACTATCGCCATTAGCCGCCCAACACTTCTCATTATTCATTATTAATTCTTCATTATTAATTGGCAAAACCGGCTCCATCATCTGCCCAAGCATCCCATCCGCCAGCACCATAACCGGTGTGCGATAAAGGTCAGCCACATTGAAGGCCTTATAGACCAAATCCATGGCTTCCTGTATGCTAAACGGCGCGTAAACGGGCAAATAATAGTCGCCATTGCCGCCGCCTCTTGTGGCCTGAAAATAGTCGCCTTGCGCGGGCAAAATTCCGCCAAGGCCCGGCCCTGCGCGCGACACGGAAACGATGACGCAGGGCAAATCCGCCCCCGCCATATATGAAATGCCCTCTTGTTTAAGCGCGATTCCGGGGCTGGAGGACGAAGTCATTGTCCGCACGCCCGTGGCCGCCGCGCCATAGGCCATATTAACGGCCGCAACCTCGCTTTCGGCCTGCACAAAAACCCCGCCGACCGCCGGCATTTTGGTTACCATATACTCAACAATTTCATTTTGCGGCGTTATGGGATAGCCGAAAAACGCCCGACAACCCGCGGCAATGGCCGCCGCCGCAATGGCCTCATTGCCCTTCATTAAAATTTTCATGAATTATCACCCTCTGTAATTTCTTTATTTGATGCCTTTTCCTGCGAAGATTAAGCCGCCTTTTTGACAGCGATAACAGAATCCGGGCAAATCCAATTGCAAACCCCACAGGAGATGCATTTGTCCGCATCGGTGCAGACCATGGGATTATAACCCTTCGCATTTACACGCGTGGCGTCAAGGTGCAGGATTTTTTTGGGGCAGACCCAAGCGCAAAGGTCGCAGCCCTTGCATAAATCTTCGTTAAAAATAACCATAATCTCACTCTCCTTATTGCCAATCTTCCCTCATTTGCAACTTGCTAAATGTCAAAACTTCTTCCGATTGTATTTCATTGCCAATTTGCGCATAAATATCCTCACGAACCAGAGTATACCGCAGCGGCAGCCCCAAGGACAATATCGCCTCCTGCGAGGCCAACACATGTTCTGCCGTGGTTTCATGCAGCATATGGCCGTTATTCACCAATCCCGTCAGCGGAATTTGGGTTTGCATATTGATAGACCGCAGATATTCCGCCATTTTCGCCGCAGAAGCGGTTTCCGGGCGAAATAGATTGAGGACACACAAAAATTCATAGGCAGGCGCGCTTAAAATTGCATCATAGCAAGACGCAAGTAGGCGTAGACCTATATGGCCGCCACCTAGGTCAATTATTACATTTTCACCCGCGCGCACCTTGGACAAAAAGGCAAAACTTGCGGCGGGCAGGTCTTGCCCCGTATTCCCCTGCAAATGGTCGCTCATTAGGGTAATCCCGCGGGAGGCCAGCCGCGTGGCCGCCTCCCGCGAGCGGAAGTAGGGGTTGATTACGTCTAAGTCGGCTATAGATATTGCGCCTTGCTTCGCAAGAGCTAAGGCAAGGTTTACGCTAAATTCCGTCTTTCCGCTTCCGAAATAGCCCGTGATAATATGGGTCATATTAAGCCTTAGTCCAAATGGACTTAATTGTGCGCACGGCCTCAAGACGGTCTTCAGCCAGCCTGTCCGCCACTTCATAGGTCAAACGACCCGATTCGTCCGAAATCTTTAAAATATCGCGCATTCTGTAATAAATGCCGTCAATATCGCGAAGCGCGGCCTCTTCATTATAGCCGAATTCGGCGCGCTCGTAAGAAACATTAATAACCCCGCCCGCATTTGCCAAATAGTCGGGCGCGTAAATTATGCCGCGCTCTTGCAAAGCCTTGCCGTGAATGGCGGGCTTGTGCAGCTGATTATTCGCGCCGCCGCAAACAATTTTGGATTTAAGTAGCGGAATTGTGGAGTCATTTATAGTTGAACCCAAAGCGCATGGCGCGTAAATATCACATTCCACGCTGTAAATATCGTCGGGCGCAACAACTTCCGCGCCAAATTCTTCAACCGCCCTGTCAAGATTCGCTTGATTAACATCGGCAATAATCAGCTTTGCGCCGTCTTCATGCAAAAGCTTACAAAGATGATAACCCACATTGCCCACGCCTTGAACGGCAATAACCTTGCCTTCAACCGACCTGTCGCCATAGACATGTCTGCAACAGGCCAAAATCGACTTAAACACGCCGCGCGCGGTATAAGGCGAGGGGTCGCCGCTGCGTCCGGGAAGGCCTACAACATGGTTTGTTTCCATGTGAATATAGACCATGTCCTGCGTCGTTGTGCCGACGTCCTCGGCGGTGATATATCTGCCGCCAAGCCCTTCAAGATAACGCCCGAAGGCGCGCCAAAATGCCTCGCGCTTGATTGGGTCTTTGCGCAAAACCTTGGGGTCGCCGATAATTACGCTTTTGCCGCCGCCAAGGGCCAGACCCGCCAGCGCAGACTTATAAGTCATGCCGCGCGCAAGGCGAAGCGCGTCTTCAACGGCCGCCTCCTCGTCCTCATAAACCCAAAAACGACTTCCGCCTAAGGCCGGGCCCAAAACGGTGTTGTGAATGGCCGTAATGGCCTTAAGCCCCGTTGACTTGTCCTGAAAAAAGCAAAGCTGTTCAAAGCCATACCTCTCCATATAACCGAATTTGTCCATAAAATCTCCTCCTAAAATTAGTTATTGTTTATATTCTGTTCATTGATACCCGGCGGAAAGTTCTTTTCGCCTTGATTCTATATACTAGAGTGCGAATTCGACGAGATAGCTGTCGCCGACGGTTTGGCCGCCTATTGTAACCGTGCCGAGAGAATAAGTGCTTGTGCCGAAGGGCGCGCGGCAATGTATGACATTTTGGTTGTCGATATTCGTGAAGGTAAAGCCATGGCGGCCTGTGGTGGGCGGTCTGTCCGCTTCCAAATAAATGCCATGCGTTCCGTCTTCATGAAAATGCACAATGTCGCCGCTTGTAAGGCTTGCGCGCTCCGTCCCGACTATATCCCTAATAAAATCAACGACAAAAAACGCCCCAAACCCAACAGTTCCCAAAAGCAAAACGCCCGCAAGAATCGCCAATAATAATAAATTCTTCCCCTTCATGAAAGCCTCCTAACTCATTTATTTCTGCAAGGTCTGCTCTCGCTCCTGCCGAATAAATTATTTTATTCATGGAGATAACCCCAGGCTTTTCTTAACCTCATCAGCCGTAAACCAACCATGCTCCTCGCCGCTTTTTCTGCCCTTTTCAAGTTCTGCCATAAGCCATGCAATGGCTCGCTCTCTATCATGCTCCCCAACGCTTAGTGCGGCATAATCGCGATTTTTCAAGCCGGGCATACTTTTTGTTGTTGTCATTTAATCAACTCCTCAATTGAAGTAAGTTTTTGTCTTTTACTCATCGGCCAAACCCTCATAGATTTTGGCTTCCTCCTCACCGCGCAACACACGCAGCGCGCCGCCTGCGAGGGCCGCCAGCTCATCCTCGCCGGGATAGATATGCACGGGGGCTATAAAGCTTATTCTGCGGGCAACTTCGTCGGTTATGGGTTTTGCGCGGGCAATGCCGCCGGTTAGCAGAATGGCCTCAACCTGCCCCGCCGCCGAGGCGGCCATGGTCGCAATTTCTTTGGCAATTTGCAGGGCCATGGCTTCCATTACAAGCTTCACTTCGGGCTCATTTTTGGCGCGGTTTTCAATGTCAAGCATGGAATTTGTGCCAAAATAGGCCGCCATGCCGCCTTTACCAACCAACATGGCCTTCACCTCGTCATGGCTATAATCGCCGCTAAAGCATAACGCCGCCAAATCGCCCGCGGGCAGGCCGCCGCTGCGCTCCGGCGTGAAGGGGCCGCAGCCGCCAAGAGCGTTATTTGTGTCAATTGCGCGGCCATTTGAGTGCAGAGCAACGGAAATTCCGCCGCCCATATGCACAACAATTAAATTCACCTCATTGTATTTTTTGCCGCGCTCTGCGCAATATTTGCGGGCGGTTGCCTTATGGTTCAGCGCGTGAAAAACCGAGCGGCGCGCAAGTTTCGGATGGCCGCTTATGCGGAAAATGTCCTCCATTTCGTCAACCACCACGGGGTCAACAATATAGGCCGGAATTGAGGCGGCGTCGGCCAAAGCACGCGCTATAAGGCCGCCCAAATTCGAGGCGTGTTCGCCGTATTTGCCGGATTTTAAATCCGCTACCATGGTGTCATTCACCAAATATGTTCCGCCGTCTAAGGGGGCCAAAAGGCCGCCCATGCCTACGACGGAAGAAAGTTCTTCCGGCTTGATGCCGCGATTTTCTAATTCCTTCGCGATAATTTGCATACGAAAATCGTATTGATTGGCGACCGCGCCAAAGGGGGCGAGTTCTGACATTTCATGCCGCAAAGTATGCTCAAAAACCAGGGCCTCGCCGTCATAAAGCCCCATCTTAGTAGATGTAGAACCGGGATTAACAATCAAAATCTTCATAAATTCTCCTTTATCTAGGCTATCGCCATTTCGCGCACAGGCACTTGAGAATGCATTTCTTCTTCTCTTTTGGCCTCACAAAAATCAATCCAGCTTTCAACAGCTCTTGCAAAATCTGCTTTCAATTCGCCCAAGCTTGTTCCGTCGTACATAAATAGGCCGTGAATGCCTAATATTTCGCCGTGCAAAAGGTCGTCGGGTGCAGAATATTCAACCGAACCGTAAAAACCTTTGTATTCCAAGCAGCTATCTTTGTCAATCATATTTAACCCCCCTAAAACAACACGAACTTAGGCTATCGCCATTTCGCGCACAGGGGCGTGGGATTGCATTTCTTCTTCCCTCTCGGCCTCGCAAAAATCAAGCCAACGCTCAACTGTATCTGCGAATTCTTTTTTTAGTTCGTCCAAGGACGTGCCGTCATACATAAACAATCCGTGAATGTCTAAGATTTTGCCATATAGCAAGTCATCGGGTGCGGAATATGCAACCGAACCGTAAAAGCCCCTATACTCTAAGCATCTGTCTTTGTCAATCATATTAAACCCTCGCTTTCCAGAATCATTAAAATTTCATCAATTTGATACCTGAGCAGCACTTTGCTCCTACCATGAGGCCTATGCAATTCTATAGGTCTTGCCCCTCCTTCACGCTTATATGCAAGTTTAGAGCCGCTTGTTCTGCCTTTGTTAAAGCGTCTGTAACCCAGCGACAAAATCAAAGTTTCAATCTCGCTTAAAGTCATGTCTTTAGGTCTGGACTTCAGTCTGCTAATAAGCTTCTGCCTTTTACTCATAGATTGAACCCCCCTAAAACAAAACCGACAGCGCAATCGAAATCAGCTTACTTTCCGCCGAATCTGCGCGGGAGGTCAGGATTATCGGGCGTTTTGCGCCCAAAACCACGCCGCCGTTTTTTGCCTTAGTAATGAAGGACAGCGATTTATAGAGGATATTGCCCGCCTCGATATTGGGGCAGAACAGAATGTCGGCATCCCCGCCAACGGGCGAATTTATGCCCTTAATTTCGCAGGCCTCAACCGACACGGCATTATCCAAAGCCAGCGGCCCGTCGACAATGCAATTTTGCATCCTTTCGCCGGACTTGTGCAGGGCCACAATTTGGGCATATTCCTGCGTTATGGGCATTTTGTCGTCAACTTTTTCCTTGGCGGCCAAAAGCGCGACTTTAGGGAGATTTATGCCCATATTCCGCAGGGCATCCACGGTATTTTCAATAATGTCAATTTTTGTATCAAAGTCGGGGGCGATATTTACGGCGCAGTCTGCGGCAAATAGCAGTTTATGGTAATTTGGCGTTTCAAAAACCGCCACATGGCTTAGCTTTTTGCCGGCACGAATCCCCGTTTCACGGCATAAAACGGCCCTCATTATTGTGGAAGTTTCCGTGTCGCCTTTCATTAAAGCCGTGGCGCGCCCGGACTTAACAAGCTCTACAGCCGCCTGACAAGCCGCGAATTCATCGGCTTCGTCCACAATTTCAAAATTGTCAATATTAATATTCATTTCCTTCGCCAGGGCAAAAATTTTGCTTGCATCGCCCACCAAAATCATGGACGCAATGCCCTGTCCGACGGCCTCCGCAGCCATTTCCAAAATATGGGCGGAATCCGCCGCAGCCACAGCCACCGTAGACTTTTTTTCCTTTGCCAACCGAAAAACCTCATCAAAATTTTTGATAATATCACCCCTCAACTTTTGTATATCTTAGTATATCACAAGGTTTTGCTTTGCACAAGATTGACTTTTGCCATTCATTGTGTTATGATGATGGGATAGGCTTAGGAGGTATACTTATGGATAATAAAAAATTAATGCTTTTGGACGGAATGTCCTTGATTAACAGGGCTTTTTATGCCCTTCCGCCGCTGACGACTGCGGCCGGCGTGCCCACAAATGCGCTGTTGGGATTTTTAAATATATACTTTAAGTTGCTGGAAGAAGAGGCGGCAAGCCATGTCGCCGTGGTTTTTGACCTGCCGGGCCCGACTTTTCGGCATAAAAAATTTGCGGAATACAAAGCCACGCGCAAACCCTTCCCCAAAGAATTGCAGGCTCAAATTCCCCTCTTGAAAGATTTGTTAACCACTATGAATATACCAATTGTATCCCTGGAGGGCTATGAAGCCGACGATGTTATGGGAACTTTGGCCGTAAAATCGCAGGATTTGGGCTTTTCAACGACTATTGTAACCGGCGACCGCGACCTGCTTCAAATTGCTACGGATAGTATTAAAATTCGGATTCCGAGGACAAGAGGCGGTCAGACGATTACCGAGGACTATTTTGCGGCGGATTTTAGCGAAAAAATGGGGATTACGCCGACGGAATATATTGACATGAAGGCGCTTATGGGCGATTCTTCGGACAATATTCCCGGAGTGGCGGGAATTGGGGAAAAAACCGCGCTGAAGATTATTCAAGAGTTTGGGAATATTGAGGCGGCGATTGCGGCCGTAAATGCCGATATTACTTGTGTTAAGCCGAAGAAGGCGGCGCAAAATTTGTTGGAAATGGCGGAAATTGCGCGGCTTTCCAAAGAGCTGGCGACTATTGTAACCGATGCGGAAATCGATTTTGACCCGGAGCGGCTTAAGCCGGGCGAAATGTTTAATCCACAGGCCTTTGAGGAGTTTCGGCGGCTGGAGCTTAAGAGCCTTATGAAGAAATTCGGGAATTTAAGCAACGAGCGAAGCTCTGCGCAAATTTCCGGCGAAATTTTGGACAAAATGCCCGAAATTCCGCCCGACATGCCTGTTGTCTACCATATTTTGCGCGAGGGCGGCGCGGCGCGGGGCTTCGCCCTGGCTTTTGGCGAAAAAATTGCCTTTTTGCCGCATATTTCCGCACTTGGCGACTTTTTTCAAGGCCCAAATCCAAAGATTGGTTTTGACACCAAAAAGGACATACATTTTCTGCGTCAAAACGGCATTGAGGTGAACAATCTGGCCTTCGACCTGCTAATCGCGGGCTATCTGCTGGGCAATCTTAAAGACGGCGATTCTATCGCCGACCTTAGCCTCGAATATCTCAAAGAACCGCTGGATTTGCCCAAGGCAAAAGACACGCAGTTGAGTTTATTAGAGCAACACGAAGAATCATCCGAGGATTTGGCGCAAACGGCTTTTGGTTATGTTTCCGCCATTTCCCGCGCCTATCCCCTTATGCGGGATTTGCTTGCCGGGCAGGGCATGGACAAGCTGTTTTACGAGGTCGAAATCCCGCTAATATCGGTTTTGGCCGATATGGAAAGTCGCGGCATTGCTATTGATAGTAACTTTATAAAAGAATACGGAAAGAATCTTGATGTGGACATAAGCCGCCTTACGGGCGAAATTTACGACCTGGCGGGCAGCGAATTCAACATAAATTCGCCAAAACAGCTGGCTAAGGTGCTTTTTGAGGATTTGGGTCTGCGCGGCGGAAAGCGCACAAAAACGGGCTTTTCAACAAATGTTGAGGTTTTGCAGAAATTGGCGCGAGAACATGCAATTGCCGCGAAAATCCTCGAATATCGGTCTTATGCCAAGCTTCGTTCGACATATGTAGACGGCCTGCTAAACGCCATAAATCCCGAAACGGGGCGGGTTCACACGACTTTTAACCAGGCCGTGGCCGCCACGGGCCGCCTTTCGTCAAATCACCCGAATCTGCAGAATATCCCCGTTCGCACGGCCTTGGGGCGGGAATTGCGCCGCGCTTTTGTGGCCGCACCCGGCTTTGTCTTCGTCGACGCCGACTATAGCCAAATCGAATTGCGGATTTTGGCGGAATTGTCGGGGGACGAAACATTCCTGACGGCATTTGCGCAAAAGCAGGACATTCACCGCATAACCGCCGCGCGTGTATTCCAAGTAGATTTTGACGAGGTTACGGATAGTATGCGAAGCGCCGCCAAAGCCGTCAATTTCGGCATTGTCTACGGCATTTCGGCCTTTGCGCTGGCGGAGGATATAAATGTCAGCGTGCGGGAGGCCGAAAGCTTTATCAAAGGCTATTTTGCCCGCTATCCCGCCGTTTCCGCTTATATGGAGCGCGCCGTGGCAGACGCGAAGGTCAAGGGATATTCCGAAACACTTTGGGGTCGTCGCCGCCCGCTTCCCGAACTTTCGCACAGCAATTTTCAGACGCGCGCCTTTGGCGAGCGCGCCGCAATGAATATGCCCGTGCAAGGCTCGGCGGCCGATATAATCAAGATTGCCATGGTTAAAGTGTACAATCGGTTGCGCGCGGAAGGTTTACAATCCCGTCTGATTTTGCAGATTCATGACGAACTTTTGATTGAGGCCGCAGAGGGCGAAATTGAGGCGGTTCGGGCGATTTTGCTGGATGAAATGCAAAATGCGGTGCAGATGTCGGTGCCGCTGGACATTGATATTAATATCGGGGCGAATTGGTATGATGCGAAATAGCGTAATTATAGGCCTTACGGGCGGTAGTGGCGCGGGCAAAAGCGAGGCGGCGAAAATCTTCGCTACAGTCGGTGCAGAAATTATTGATGCCGACCGTATCGGGCATGAGGTAATCCTAAAGGGCGCGAGTGCCGCTTATGATGAGGTTTTGGCGGAGTTTGGCACCCATATTCTGAGCTTGAGTGGCGAAATTGACCGAAAATCGCTTGGGGCGATTGTCTTCGCCGATGCGGACAAGCTTGCGCGGCTGTCGGAAATTGTGCATAAATACATCATTGAGCGCATTTTCGGCATTATTGCAGCAACAGAAAGTAGGTTGATTATTATAGACGCAGCCGTGCTGATTCAGGCGGGTATACACAAAATTTGCGACAAAGTTTTGGGGATTTTTGCGCCGCTTGATGCACGAATTGCGCGAATTTGCGCGCGCGACGGGCTGGAGAGGGCAGATGCGCTGGCGCGCATCAGAAGTCAGATGTCAGATGGCGAGCTGGCGCAATATGTGGATGCGAGGATTGATAATGATGGGAATTTTGAGGAATTTCAGACGCGGATTATGGATTTTATTGCTGATATTTTTGGCGGGCTGTGGACGGGAAATTAGCCCCGCGCCGATAAGCCCCGATTTTGCGTTGCAAACGCCGCCGCCTGTCGAGGCCGAAACGCCGGAATTTCCCATAGAACCGGCCTTCGGCGGCCATTTGCGAATTGCCATGCCCATGCCGCAGACGCTAAATCCGCTGCTAAATTCCTGCCCCCAAACGGCGCAAATTCTGCGCCTAATTTTCGAACCGCTCTCCGTTTTGGCCGAAAATATCACATTTGCGCCCAGCGGCCAAAGCCTTGCCATCACGCTAAAAGATGACATTTTTTGGGAGGACGACATGCCAATCACCGCCGCCGACATCGCCTTTTCCATCGACACTCTGCGCAATCATGCCCCCGAAACCGCCGTCTATCGCCCAAATGTCGCCGCAATTGCAAGCCATAATATTGTCGACCCGCGCACAATTCATATTAATCTTGACGCGCCCATGTGGCAATTTATGTATTTGCTGGATTTTCCAATAATTCCCGCCGGATATTATAGCGGCGTGCCCATGACAAATTTGCGCGCCGCGCGAAATATGCATCCCGTCGGCAACGGCCCTTTCCGCTTTTTTTCCTATGTTTTGGCCACTCGTTTGGAATTGATTGCCAATGAAAATGCCGCGCGCGGGCGGCCCTATATCGAGAGGGTTACAGCCACCGTTTTGCGCGATTTTAGCGACGCAACCCATGCCTTTGAGCGCGGAATGACCGACATTTTGGCCGGTTATGCCGCCGATTTGGGGCGTTTTCGCGCCTTGGGCAAAAATTATGTCGGCACGATACCCGGTCAAAACCTCGATTTTATCGGATTTAACCACGCCCGCCCGATTTTTGGGGAAATTGCTATGCGGGCGGTCATAAATAATCCGAGCATTGAAGCCTTTGCGGAGCTGGGCTTTGAAGTGGGTGAGGACGGGATTCTGGAGCGTAGGATTGCTCCGGCTCTGCCGCCCATTCCCCTAAATTTGACAATTATAGTAAATAATGAGAATTTGCGAACTTTAACCATAGCCAAAAATCTATACTATGAGCTGTTGGAAACGGGCGCAAACACGCGCCTTTACGAGCTAATTCCCGCAGACTTCCACGCCCGCCTAAGCTCCGGCGATTTCGACCTCGCCATAGGCACAATAACCCTGCAAAACCCCCTAAATCTCGAATTCCTGCGCACGGGCAACCAAGCCGCCGGCAATTATTTCAGCCACAATTCTGCGGAATTTAATCGCCTGTTGGACACGACCAACCTTGCCCCCAATGAGGCCGCCCTAAACGCCGCCGCCGCCAATCTTCGCGCCTATATGTCCGAAAACCTGCCGATAATCAGTCTTGGCTTTGACGATAGGGCGATTTTTGCAAGCCCGCGCCTGCACGGAAATCTCGCCCCCGCAGGGCGCAATATTTTTCATAATGTTGCCGAATGGTTTATAGTAGACAATTGAATTATTATGTGGTATAATAGGGTGAGGGAGTGTGAAAATATGAAGAAGACGGTATTTTCGGGAATGCAGCCCACGGGCGTTGGCCAGCTTGGAAATTATTTGGGGGCAATTAAAAATTGGGTTAGTCTACAAGATGAGTATAACTGCTTGTACTCGGTGGTAGATTTACATGCCATAACCATTCGGCAAGAACCCGATGTTTTGCGCCAAAATTCGCTGGATTTGCTGGCCATGTTCATATCCTGCGGGCTTGACCCCGACAAAAATATTATCTATATGCAGTCGCATTATCACGGCCATACAGAGCTGGCCTGGCTTTTGTCCTGCTATGCCTATTTTGGCGAACTTAGCCGCCAGGCGCAATATAAGGACAAATCGGCCAAAAATGCCGAAAATGTGAATGTGGGGCTGTTTAGCTATCCTGTGTTGCAGGCGGCCGATATTTTGCTGTTTGGCACAAATTTTGTGCCCGTGGGCGAAGACCAAAAGCAGCATTTAGAGCTTTCTCGCGACATTGCGATTCGTTTTAACAATGCCTATGGCGAAACCTTTGCCGTGCCCGAGCCGCTTATTCCAAAGACGGCCGCGCGCGTAAAATCCCTTAGCCATCCCGACAAAAAAATGTCAAAATCCGACGACGCGGGCAGTTATATCAGCCTTTTAGACCCCGCCGAAACCGTGATGAAAAAGTTTAAACGCGCCGTAACCGATTCGGAAACGGAAATTCGTTATGACCCGGAAAACAAGCCGGGCATAAGTAATCTGCTGGAAATCTACGCTGTTACGAATGATATGACTATTCAGGCCGCCGCAAGCGAATTCGCGGGTAAGAATTATGGCGCGCTTAAAATTGCAACCGCCGAGGCTGTTATCGGGAAGATTACCGACCCGATTCAAAGCAAGTACTTCGACTTAGCCAAGAACGTCGACTATTTGTACGAAATCATGCGCAAAAACGCCGCGCGCGCGCGCGATTTGGGCGACAAGACTTTGCAAAACGTTAAAAATAAGATTGGATTGATTCTATAATCAGAAGGGAGTTGATATAATGGAAATGGCTCATTGCAAGAGATGCAAGCGTTTGTTCGCCAGAGTTTTAGGGCCCATTTGCGACGAATGTAATAAAGCCGAGGAGGAAATTTTCCACGGCGTTAAGGAATATTTGAGGGACAATCCAAAATCCACCGTTGGCGAAATTTCCGAAGCTACGGGGGTTTCGGCCAAAAAGATTTTCGGGTATTTAAGGGAAGGGCGGCTGGAAGTGGCGGAAGGCGCGGGGCTTCATTGCGCGCGCTGTGGCATTGCGATTGCGTCGGGCAAGCTTTGTGAAGAATGTTTTGTTATTGCACAACGCGAAATTTCGGGCATTATCGCCGCCGCCGAACCTCAGCCTGCCGCGCCCGAAATGCCCGAACGCCAAAAGGCCATGATGCACACCACGCGCAGACGAAAATAAAATCTATAGAAAGGAGACTTTTCCTATGTTTTATATTGCTATAGGCCTCTTTATTGTGGCCTTGCTGGTTTTAATTGCCGACATTTTTATTGAGGGCTTTGGGCCGCTGGCTGTGGTTGGGCTTGTCGGAGTTCTTGTTTCCATGGTTCTAACCGCGTTTTTCGTGCCGCTTGGCGGCCTTATCGTCCTTGGTAAAATTGCGGTTACGGTTCCCGGCGTATGGCTGCTTTTCCGCTTTTTGCGCAAAAGACAGCTGGATGGGAAATTTATACTTAATGAAACCCTTGCCGAAGATACCGCCCCTGTTGGCGGCCTTGAATATTTCTTGGGCAAAGAGGGCATGACAAAAACGGCTTTGCGCCCACAGGGTTCCGCCGATTTTAACGGGCAAAATGTTGAAGTTGCGTCGGATTCGGGCTTTATTCCTGCGGGTAAGCGGGTTAAGGTCGTGGACGTTCAGAATCGTAAGGTATTGGTGAAGCTAATCGAAAATTAAAGAATTAGGAGGTTTACAATGGATTTTTTGAATATGGACCCGGGCACATTGACCCTAATTGTCGTTTTGGGCATAGTTGTATTTTTATTTTTAGTACTATTTTTCAATTTTATCCCCGTGGGGCTGTGGATTTCGGCCATTTCTGCGGGCGTTAAAGTCAGCATTTTCTCCCTTGTGGGTATGCGCCTTAGGCGCGTTCGCCCCGCAAAGGTTATAAATCCCTTGATTAAGGGAACGAAGGCGGGTCTGGCCATAAGCCAAAACCAGCTGGAAAGCCATCTTTTGTCGGGCGGGCGCGTGGATAATGTCGTGGATGCGCTGATTGCCGCGCATCGCGCCAATATGGAGCTTAGTTTTGAGCGCGCCGCCGCAATTGACCTGGCCGGCCGCGATGTTTTTGAGGCCGTGCGTATGAGCGTTATGCCAAAAATCATTGAAACGCCAATGATTTCGGCCATGGCGGTCAATGGTATTGAAATTAAGGCTTTGGCGAAAGTAACCGTGCGCGCGAATATTGCCCGCTTGGTTGGCGGCGCGGGCGAAGACACCATAATTGCGCGCGTTGGCGAAGGAATTGTAACCACAATCGGTTCTGCCAAAAGCCATCAAGAAGTTTTGGAAAATCCCGATAGAATTTCGCAGACTGTACTTAATAAAGGCCTTGATTCGGGCACGGCATATGAAATTTTGTCAATTGACATTGCGGATATTGACGTTGGCCGCAATATCGGCGCGGAATTGCAAATTGACCAGGCCGAGGCCGACAAGCGCATTGCGCAGGCCAAGGCCGAAGAACGCCGCGCCACCGCGATTGCGCGCGAGCAGGAAATGAAGGCGCAGGTTGAGGAAATGCGCTCTAAGGTTGTTGAGGCCGAGGCGCAAGTGCCGCAGGCCGTCGCCGAGGCCCTTAAATCGGGCAATATGGGCGTAATGGACTATCTCGCCATGCAAAACAAGCTGGCCGATACGAAAATGCGGGAAGGATTGTCGGCTATAAAGGTCAATTTGGGCGATACTAAGGACTTGCCGATGGAGTAGGAGGGATAGCATTGTATAAACGGATGTTGTATCAGCTCTTAGCGGTGAGGCAAGATATGGAAAAAAGAGGGTTTGCTTCCGATATTTTAAATCAATATATTAATGAACTAGAAACGGAAATGGATGCCGGTGAAGCGGCCTATGTGCTTATGAAAGTGAAAAAATCGCAAGAATGACAGCCCCAAGGGGCGACCGCCCTCGGTCGCCCCTTTTAATAGGGGAAATTTGGTGATTAGGAGGTTGTGCGATGACATTGACGAGGATTAACGAAAGTACCGAAATTACGGTAAATCAGGCGCGGAGAATGTATCCGGACAAATATATTTTCATGATAATTGACAAGCAAGTGGACTTTTCCGGCAATAATATCGGGCGTGTGATTTTTATTATGGATTCTAAGGAAGAAATTTACAATGTGGATATGGCGGAATTCGCTGGGCGTACAAAAAAAATTGTAGAAGGAATCGAAATTCTTAGAAGGCCGAGTATAGGGGGAATCAGCATTGAAGCATAGCATAAAGCTGGAAGCAGGCAAGATAATTGTGCCTATGAATATCCAAGATGCCAATTTAAAAGACATGTCCGAGGTTGACTTTAAAGTGGACACTGGTTCGGATTATACAACGATTTCAAAAAAAGAATTGTATACGCTGGGATATTCCGCAGATTGGATTAAGCAAAATGCCATAAGAAACGACAGGGATGCCAAAACAGCCGACGGCAGCACAATTCCCATTTATTTTTTACAAATACCGAAAATGAATATATTGGGAACCGAGGTTTCCAATATGCGCTTACATATTTTATTGGATGGCGATGGCGGGGCGGCAAGGGACTTAAACAATCTTTTGGGGCTGGATTTATTGCTGTCTTTCAATTATATGGTCAACAATGACGAGGATGAATTCATCATCCACAGAACAACAAAACCAAGCAAAACAAAGACTATTTACCCGGAAGTGCAACTATTTAATCTTGATTAGGAGGAGAATATGAAAAAATTTATTTTTGCAACAGCGGCTTTATTTGTATTATGTTTTGGGCTTGCGGTGCCGGTTTTTGGCATAGACGCCGCCCCACCGCCGGGTGTGCCGGACACAGGCCAAAACTTCACCCTAACCCTATCATCCTCGCCATACGAGGGCGGCCTAATGCGCTGGCGCACGCCGGATGACACCGATTTTGGGCGCAATATAACCGAATTTTTCGGCGAAAACACTCGAATTCATTTGATGGCCGTGCCCGTCCAGGGCTGGGAATTCGTGGGCTGGTATGAAGGGAATGCTCGAATTGACAGCGAAAGAGCGTTCACTTTCAACATAATATCAGACCGAAACCTCGAAGCAAGGTTTGTTCAAACGGGGCAGCAGCCTGCAACACCGCCAACACCGCCACCCGCAACGCCACCGCCAACCCCTGCACCAACACCACCACCAACCACGCCACCACCAACCACGCCGCCAACCCCACCCCCGACAACAACCGCCACCGGACGAGTTGTCGCCGCGGCACAAAGCTGGAATAGGATGGCATTATTGGATAATGGCGATTTATTCTCATGGGGCAGAAATGACTTTGGCCATGTGGGCGACGGCACAACACAACCCCGCCACGAACCCGTTAAAATAATGGAAAATATTGTGGCCATTGCGGCGGGCGGCAATCATTCCTTGGCGCTTACGCGGGATGGTTATGTATATGGTTGGGGCGCAAATACCAGCGGTCAAGTTGGCGACTTTTCCGGGCATAGTGTCAACAGCCCCGCCAGAATAATGGGAAATGTCAGGGCCATCGCCGCCGGTTCTACTTCCTCTTTTGCAATCACGACAGATAATGTCCTATGGGGTTGGGGTGCTTCTGCCTTGGGCGAATTAAGCGACCTTGCGAGGCAGCAATTGCAAGCAAGCGACCGTGTGCGTATAATGGATAATGTTGCGCAGGTTTCAATTTTATCCAATACCGTTAAGGCAGTCAGAACAGATGGGACATTGTGGGGCTGGGGCAGCATTATGGGAGCACAGATTTATATGAATACGATTAGGGCGGCAGGGGTTGAAGTCAGACAGCTTTCCAGATGGCGCGACACCCCGCTTCTCTTTATTTCAACGCCTGTACAAATATTTGAAAATGTTGCCTATGTTTCAACAGGCACCCTCCACACCATGGCAATCACAACAGACGGCGTTTTATGGGGCTGGGGCGCAAATCACCACGGCCAAATAGGAGATGGCACAGTCATAAGCAGGGCAGCACCCGGTCAAAGGTTTCATCCTGTCCGAATAATGGATAATGTGGTATCCGTTTCCACCCCTGCCGACATCGCAACCACGGCAATTACAGCCGACGGCTCTTTATGGGTTTGGGGATTCTCCGGAATTTTTGACTTTATCGAAGGCAGGGAATCAATTCCCACCCCCATGAGGGTTACGGAGGATATAGCCTCTATACCCGCCGAATCCTTAGCCATTACAACACGCGGCGACTTATTGACCTGGACACCCATTTTGCATAGTGGCACATCTTGGTTCACAGGCGAACGGCAAGACCCAACACAGCCCGTAAGAATCGAATTCCCGATACAGGCGGGGCAGCCCTTGCACGCCACCGCAACAGCCGCGCCCTCCGCCCACAATGTCCGAATAAACGGCCAACCCGTGGCCTTGGCCGCTTTTAATATTGGCGACAGCAATTTCTTTATGCTTCGCGACATTGCTTTTGCGCTAAACGGCACGGCAGGCCAATTTGAGGTGGCTTGGGATGGCGCGCGCAATGCCATAAATTTGGTGAAAGGTCAAGCTTATACGCCCGTTGGCGGCGAAATGACGGCAGAGGGCGGGCAGGCCGCCACAGCCACGCCCACCACGGCCTCGGTGCTGGTAAACGGCCAACCCGTCAATTTGCGGGCTTATAATATAGGCGGCAATAATTTCTTCATGCTGCGCGACTTGGGCGAGGCTCTTGGTTTCGGCGTAGATTGGGATGCCGCCACCGCCACTATACTAATTAACACAAACTAAACAAGCGTCATTCCGCGCTTGACGCGGAATCCCCCCTACTTGGCAAGGGGATTCCCGCTTTCGCGGGAATGACGTTTTATGGCAAAGGAGTGATACATATGAAAAAAATTCTGACAATATTTGCGGCGTTAATTTTGCTCCTCGTTTTCGCGGGATGTGAATACGCGGATTTGAGCTATTCCAATGCGGAATATATTCAAGACTTCGAGTATATGCTCGAAGTCCTGCGCGAGAATTTCCCATATTTCGGCATTGCCGAGCGGCGCTTTGGCGCAAATACAGAGCGGATTATTGACAATACCCGCCGCGCCCTTTTGGAGGCCGAAATCACCGATGCCGACCGGTTTGCGGACATTTTGCAGCTCAATTTCATCATGCCCCTGCGCAGCATCGGCCATCTATCCCTGCAAGACCGCGACGTTTTGCATTTGATTTTGGGCAATATTTATCGCGGGCCAATCGATTATAATGGCGAGCCAATCTATATGCATGGCCGCGATTTTACATATTGGGGGCTGAAATTTAAGGCCGTGGCGCGTTCCGAGGCCGCGCAACAGTTTTATGGGCTTATTGAGGTGGATTTGGGTTATGAATATGGCATGATTATGCCAAATAATGTCATAACCGAAGTCCTTACGCCCGGCGAAGTCGCCTATATTCGCGTGAATCAATTTTGGCATTACAATATCCCGCATGACAAGGCCATAGTCTTTGACTTTTACGAAGAAATTCGCGGTTTTGACCATCTTATTTTGGATTTTAGGGGCAATCCCGGCGGCTTTACGCGCTATTTCATCCAAATTTTTATGGCGCCGAATATTCCGTATGACCTTAAGCTTGACATTTACACCCTTTTTATGGGCGGCGCGCACAATTTGGCCTGGATTGCGCCGACAAAAGACGATGCGCGCGTTTTTTACGACAGCGAATTGCAGAAAATTCCGCTGGATGAGATGTTGTATCGTTTTCCGAATTTGCATCCGGGGGATGCCGCAAAACTGGACTATATTTTGCCCCATCCCGTGCAAATCCGCTCCACGGGCGAGATGCTCTTTGATGGCAAAATTTGGATTTTGGTTGACCCTTTTTCTGCCTCCGCCGTCGAATATGCCCTGCTTTACGCCATTGCCGCCGATTTTGCCACAATTGTGGGCGCGCCCACACGCGGGGTTACGGGCGGCGCGCTGACGGCTTTTGCGACGCTGCCGAATACGGGGCTGATTCTTCGTTATGATTTTGGCTATTTTATTGACGCGACGGGCCGCGCAATTGATGAATTTGGCGTTGCGCCGCATTATACAAATCTGCCGGGGCAAAATGCTTTGCAGACTGTCATGTATCTAATTTTGAACGATAGGAGTTATTATGATTGAAAAATTTAAGACTATTGCACAGCCCGGCGAGGCGGAGTTTTTCGAGAAAAATTCGCGTTTTATCGGCTATGCTTATCCGGTTGAGGGCGAGGAGGCGGCACAGGCGTATTTAAGCGACCTGCGGCGGCTTCATGTTAAGGCTGCCCACAATTGTTTTGCCTATCAAATTGGGATGAACAACGAATTCATCCGCCAAAGCGACGATGGCGAGCCTTCCGGCACGGCGGGCCTGCCTATTTTGGATGTCATTCAAAAGCAGGGCCTGCGGAATGTTTTGGTGGTGGTTACGCGGTATTTTGGCGGGATTTTGCTTGGCGCGGGCGGCCTTGTGCGCGCATATAGCCGCGCCGCGAAGGAGGCCGTGGCCGCCGCCGGCATAATTGAACCCGTCCTGCACCAAAAATTCCAAATCGCCGTGCCATATACCCTGGGCGGCAAGCTGGAACACGAAATTCGCCTGCAGAACTATATTCTCGTAGACACCGCCTATGCGGAAGAAGTAAGCTTCACACTCCTAACCCCCGCCCAAAACGCCGAAGCCCTAATAAAGCACCTAACAAACCTAACCAATGCCAAAGCAGTCATCATCCCCGCCGAACAGCTGTACTATTCACCATGATGATATATGTATCTCTTAACCATATCCAAAATAAATAATTTCCCATTTTCATCCACAGAATGTAATAAAATATTAATCTCCCGAATCAAGCCGTCCTCCCCGGCTTCTTTTAGGCTGTCGCTGAGTAGGCTATCGACCGTTGTTCCTAGGGCGTTGGCTATGTCTACCAAAGTCTTTACGCTGGGATTACATTCCCCTCGTTCAATTTGTCCAACAAAATGCAAACTTTTGTCAATCCGCTCCGACAATTGCTCAATAGTCAGGCGCGACAAAAGCCTCTCATCCCTAATCCGCTTCCCCAAAAGTTTAACGTCCATATAAAAACACCCCCACCACTATTTTACATGCACTAAAAACTTTATTTAAGTGGATAATACTATTTTTTATATTGACAAATACTGTTTTTGATGATACAATGCACTATAACATTCTAATAACAAAAATTTCCGAAGAGGTGGTATGCGTATGTCGAAAGAGTTTAATGAGGCCAGTACACAAATCGAGCTTAGGCAAAAGGAGCTTGAAGCTTTGAGGGAAAAGCGGGACGCGCTTTCAAAAGAATTGGAAGAAATTGAAGCGCTGCGGAAAGCGAAATATGCAGAGCGGAACATGGAAGGGCAATAGGTTCACAAGCGTCTTATTCCTACATAACACAAAACCCCCTTTCCGCCAAGGGGGTTTTATCTTGCAATTTTTGTTTTTTGTGGTATAATCAAAAGGGGTGATGGTTTCGATGAATAAATTGAGGCTTAAGATTGCTACTCCGGAATATGTTGTCTATTTTTATTATCCGGAGGGCGAGGGCGAATATGGGGAGATTCGCATGAATATCGACGATGGCGAGGCCTTTGTGGTGTCGCGGGCAAGCGGGGATACGACTGCCGGGATGTATGCCTTTAAGGCCACAAGGGCTGTTAAAGAATGTGTTCAAGACAAAAATTTCCCTTTGGAATTTTCGCAAGCATGGCATTAGGCGCAATATTGCGTTGTGAGGAGGTTGAATATGTCGGTTTTAGCTTATCCTTTGTCAAAAAGGCATATGCCGCCGCGAACTAAGGAGATTATTGGCGGCAAGGTTGTAATGATGGCCCCTGCGCGGGTTGCGCATCAAGATGCAGAGGTGAATCTTGTTGAGATTTTTCGTCGCTATTTGCGCGGAAAGCGTTGCAAAATCTTGACAAATGCCTATTTGCACCTAACGGACGAAGATAAATTCGTTCCCGATATTATGATTGTCTGCAATAGAAAGATAATCAAACCAAATGGCGTTTTTGGCGCACCCGACCTTGTTGTGGAAATTTTATCTCGCAGCAGTATGAGCAGCGACAGAAACGACAAAAAAGCGGTCTACGAAAAATGCGGCGTTAAGGAATATTGGATTGTAACCGCCGAAGCCCGCACAATTGAGGTTTATTTGCTGACAGACGGCAAATACCGCCTGGACAATACCTATGCCGCCATTGACGAAATTGATAAAGAATTTATGACCGAAGAAGAAATAGAAAATATTGTTCATGAATTTAAAACCTCAATTTTTGACGATTTAATTATAAAAATCGAAGAAGTATTTGAAGATATGGACTATTAGAATTTTAGGAGGATATTATGGCGGGACATTCTAAGTTTGCTAATATTAAGCATAAGAAGGAGAAGCAGGATTCTAAGCGGGCCAAGCTTTTTACAAAGTTTGGCAAGGAGTTGTCGGTGGCGGTTAAGATGGGCGGGGCAGACCCCGGCGCGAATAATCGCCTGCGGGATGTTATTGCCAAGGCCAAGGCCAATAATATGCCGAATGACAATATTGACAGGGCCATAAAAAAGGCCGCGGGCGACAAAGGAAGCGCGAATTTTGAGGCCTTTACCTATGAGGGCTTTGGGCCGGGCGGCGTGGCCGTTATGGTGGAAACGCTAAGCGATAATCGAACGCGAACGGTAAGCAATGTTCGCGCGGCCTTTAATCGCGGCGAGGGCAATTTGGGCGTAACCGGTTCGGTTAATTTTCAATTTGACCATATCGGGCAAATTACCGTGCTTAAGGCCGACGATATTTGCGAAGAGGATTTAATGATGCTGGTTTTAGAAGCGGGCGCGACCGATGTTTTAACCGAAGAAGAAGGCTATGAAATTATCACCGAGCCGAACAGCTTGGGTTGTGTTTTGGAGGCCATGGAGGCGGCCGCCATTCCCGTGCTGACCGCCGAGGTAATAATGCAGCCAAAACTCTATACCACCCTAACAGACCCGCTTGACATCAAAAATATGAATAAAATCCTAAACACCCTCGAAGACGACGACGATGTGCAGGCGGTCTTCCATAATTGGGAAGAATGAAATGAAGATTAGGGCGTGCTGCCACTATAAAGTCAGTGGCAGCACGCCCTAGATTTAAGCTTCTTAATAATTTTTTACCCTAAACCTCTCAACCAGGCCTTTAAGTGTGCTTGCTTGTGCGGAGAGCTCCTCACTTACGGCGGCATTGCTTTGCACCGCCATGGCATTTTCGTTCGCCGCGTTGTAAATGGCCTCCATGCTATTTTGAATTTTACCGATTTCGTCGGCTTGCTCGCCCGAAACGGCCGCAATATTCGCCACAACCCGGCCAATATTTGAAATCATATCAACGATATTTTGCAAAGCACCCGCCGTCTGCGCGGATTTTGCCGTTCCCGCGTCCACATGGCCCAAGGACTTGGCAATAAGCTCCGCCGTGTCTTGAGCGGCGGCGGCAGAACGCCCCGCAAGGCTTCGCACTTCTTCGGCCACAACCGCAAAGCCCTTGCCATGCTCGCCCGCGCGCGCCGCCTCAACCGAGGCATTAAGCGCAAGCAAATTCGTCTGGAAGGCAATGCCTTCAATAATGCTGACAATTTTGGCAATTTCGCCCGAAGAACCCTTAATTTCGTCCATTGCGGCGGACATGTCCTGCATATACTCGCTTCCCTCGGCGGCGGCCTTTTGAACCTGCTCGGACAGCGAATTCGCATTTTGCGCGTCTTCGGCGTTTTCCTTGGTTTTTTCGGTTAAAATGCCGACGGCGTCCTTAACCAAACTCATGGACGAGGCCTGCTCCTCGAAGCTGGACATTAAATTTTGTGTCGAGTCGGAAATATCGGCAGCACCATCCTCAACCCCCGCAGATGCCTCTTGAATTTGGGAAACAAGCCCGCTTATGGAATCCACAATCGAATCCAAAGAATTCTTGATAGAGCCAAAATCTCCAATATATTGCTGCTTAATTTGCGTGTTAAAATTATTCTCGGAAAATTCACCAAGAGTATAGGTAATTTCATCTACATAGCCCTTAACAACCCCCACACTCTTTTGCAAAACGCCCTGCATAATGTCGAATTCCTGCGCAATTTCGCGCGTATCGTCGTCGCTTGCGCTTTTTGCGATATTAAGCGAAAGATTGCCCTTCTCAAAGGCCGCAGACAGGCTGTCCATAAGCTTTTTAGACTGCTCATTGCGATAAATGGCCAATTTTTCGTTGTGCCGCGCAGAATTTCTAATGTCCGTAAAGTCCGTAAGCATAAGCGCAAGCCCCGAAACATCGCCTTTAGCACTCCAAAGAGGCACGGGCACCAAAAACAGGTCAAAAAACATATCGGGTCGTCTTGGGTCAAGAGCCAGGCGCGCCTCGAAGCTTTCAGAGCTGCCGTCGCGCATACAATTCGTGATATTTGCGCGGTTTGACATATTGTCCTTCATTATGTCGTTTATATTCATGCCGATGGACGAATCGGTGTTTAGGCCGCTAAAGCTGTTAAATCCGGGATTTGTATATGTAACCTTATAATCCCTGTCAAACACAACCATGGGATTCGTATAATTCATATAGTCCACAAGTTCCTCCACAAGGCCGTTAACGCCGTCCAGAATCTCCTTATAGACCCCGCCGGATTGCGTGCAATCAAGGCGGTGATTTAATTGCCCCTCTCTAATTTTTGTTTCGGAGCTGACAAATTCCGACATCAAGCTATTCATGCTTTCGACAATTTCCATAAAGGCGGCGGAAACCTGCCCAACCTCGTCATTGGAATTGGCCTGCAAATTCACGGCAAGATTGCCTTTGGCAAGCTCTTTTGCGTTGACGGCCAGGGCATGTAAGGGCTTTAACATTCTGCCGATTACAAAAACCAAAAGCGCGGACGCAATGAGAATTCCGCCCACGGTGGGCACCATGTCCATAAAAATTTCCCAGCCGATATTGACCACAGCGTCGGCATCAAAAAAGCTGATAATTGTCCAGCCCAAGAGGGGATAGGCACTTATATAAGCCAATTTGTCCGCGCCCGTTATGGCCGAATTATGCTCGAACATAACATTCATGGGCACATAGCCAAAGGCCTCCACAACGCCCAAATCGCCGAGGGTTCGGCCAATATAGGCGGCTCTGTTGGAGAAAACTATGATTCCTTCGGCATTGGCTATATTAATGAAGCTTACGTCGCCATATAGAGCCTGCCCTAAAGTGTGGTTCAAAAAGTCGGTTTCGTCGACAAGTTGCGACAGGCCGTCGCTGTCAACAATGCCGTTTGTAAGCCTAACCGAGTCCAAAATTCCAATGGTGGCACTTGCATTGCTTAGCAAACGCTCGCTGATTTGGTCATGGGTTATTTCGGAAAAGCGCGAAGCGCGCAATGTCGCCACCAAAGCCGTAGCCGCCACAACAACAAAAACTAAAACCAAAATAACTTTGGTTCTTATGCCCAAATTTCTAATAAATTTAATCATCTACCCCACCCTTTTTAATTTTTTGTCAATGATTATTTATAGCATTTGTCCGGACTTCTGTCAAGAGGTAAAAAAAGCCTTGTAGCCAAGTTTTTTTGCAAGTTAAAATTTATGCTTGATTTTGCTTTAAAAATTTGGTATACTTGGATAAGTATGGAAATTTTAGCAAAGGGGATGAGGGTATGGAGCTGGGTTTTGTGGAACGCAACGGAAATTTGATTGTTAAAATTAGAGGCGAAATTGACCATCACAGCGCGGACAGGATTCGCCACTCGGTTGAATCGCAATTTAAGTCTTCGGGCGCGCGCAATATCGTCTTCGATTTTGCCCGCGTAAGTTTTATGGATTCGTCGGGAATTGGCATGGTTATTGGCCGCTATAAAGAGCTTAACAAAATCGGCGGCCGCGTTTTCGCCATAAATATCGGCAGCGAACTTAGCCGAATTTTTGAAATTTCGGGCTTAAAGAAGATTATACCTTGTTTTGCAAGCCTTGATGAGATTGAGAATTCTTAGGGGGGATAAAATGTTTAAGAATGAAATGGAGCTTAAATTTGCGGCTTTGTCGGAGAATCAGGCCTTTGCGCGGGTTGTGGCGGCGGCCTTTGCCACGCGCCTAAACCCGACTGTGGCCGAAATTACGGAAATCAAAACCGCGGTGAGTGAGGCGGTTACAAATGCTATAATTCATGGCTATGACGGGCTTGACGGCGCGGCGGTGATTATGCGGGGCTACATAAAGGGGCGCGAAATTTTGATTGAAATTGAGGACGCAGGGCGCGGCATTGAAGACATTGAGCAGGCCCGCGAGCCGCTTTTTACCACAAAGCCGGACGAGGAGCGTTCGGGCATGGGTTTTACGGTTATGGAGGAATTTATGGACTCGCTTGAAGTCGAAAGCGAGCCGGGGCGCGGAACAATCGTGAAAATGCGTAAGATTATCGGGGGCTGACATGGAAAAGGTTCTGGACAGGACAATTGAGCTTATTGTGGCTTCGCAAAACGGCGACAGCCGCGCGCGCGACACAATTGTTACGGAAAACACGGGGCTAATTTGGTCCGTTGTGAAAAAATTTATTGGGCGTGGCTATGAAGCCGAGGATTTGTTCCAAATCGGCTCTATTGGCTTGATGAAATGCATTGACAAATTCGATATAAATTTCGGCGTAAAATTTTCGACTTATGCCGTGCCCATGATTATGGGCGAAATTAAGCGATTTTTGCGCGACGACGGCATGATTAAAGTCAGTCGTCCGCTTAAGGAAATGGCCATGAAGGCCAAATATATGCAGGAAAATTTGCAGCAGGCCACGGGGCGCGTGCCTACGATTACAGAAGTGGCCGACGCGCTTGAAATTGACGCGGCAGACCTGGCACATGCCATGGACGCGGGCGGCGAGGTGGAGTCGCTGCACGCAATTGTGCATCAAGGCGACGGCAGCCCTGTCTATTTGCTGGACAAGCTTGAAATGACGGGGCATGATTATGGCGACCGTATGATTGACAAAATCGCGCTGAGGGAGATTATTACGAAGCTTGAGCCGAAGGAGCGGCAGGTCATAGTAATGCGCTATTTTCAAGACAAAACGCAAAGCCAAATAGCACAGGCGATTGGCGTGTCGCAAGTGCAGGTTAGTCGGATTGAGAAGCGGGTGCTAAAGACCCTGCGGATGAAGCTTGAGGCCTAGGCGCGCGGAATGACGGTCAATAAGCAACGTCATTCCCGCGAAAGCGGGAATCCCCATTTTCGTGTGTTTTTGTGCATTTCGTGGTTCATTTTTTTAAACCACGAAAAGCACGAAAAGCACGAAAACGTCATCAAGACCGGATTATTGTTAACACGGTTTCCAGAGCATCAAGGCCGGGTAGGTTGAAATGATGCGGAATAGTTCCCGCCTCAAGGGGGCGGCCGTGGGCATCTATTGGGTAGAGCATATCGAAAGTTAGGGCAATGCCCGTATTTGGCAGTCGGGCATTTGTGCGCGGGCCGCCATAGCTGCCGCCCGTAATGTCCCCAACAAGTGTTGCAAATCCCGATTCTTTTGCAAACCATGCAGCAACTTGCGCAGCAGAGCCCATATTTTCATTTACTAACATCCATATTTTTCCGTTAAAATTTAAATCAAAAGAGGTGTGGACAAACAACACTTAATATGATATAATAACTACATGGATAATCTAACTAAAAAACAATGCCCCAAATGCAAAGCTGAAACCGGCCAAATGAAAAATGGACGCAATCGTTCGG
>JAITMQ010000109.1 GCA_031277225.1 Clostridiales bacterium
AAAAGGAACAACAGGATTAGCAATCGCAACAGTCAGCGAGCTTAGGACCATTGCGAGCGCGAGGAAGGTTGCTAAGGATTTTCTAAAGATTGATTTCATTAAGTAAGTACCTCCTTTAAAATTCTTTTGGGGTTTGCCCAATTTTTTACATTATTTTACTACTAATGCGAATCGAGGTTTCGCCCGTCATTCCGGGCTTGACCCGGAATCCCCCGCCTTTGTGGGGGATTCCCGCTTTCGCGGGAATGACGTGTTGCGCCTTGACACGCAGCACCAACTGAAAGAATTTACCTCCTTTAGTAATATTTTCCTTTCTTGGATACCTTTGTTTAATACGACCGCTTTCAATTTTTATGTAATTGCCACAAGCAAAAGCAATCACAAGCATTATAACATATGCCAGCCAAAAAAGCAAGACATTTTTTAAAGAAAATTATTCCTACGGGCAAACCCAAAACCCCAAGCACGATTGCGCTTTACTTGCGCGGAATTTTGTGCTAAAATTAAATTGAGGTGATTTTATGCTTGACCGGATTCGGGCGGGGCTGCAACCTTATGCGGCCAAACTTAAGGAAATGGGGAACTCACTTTGACGTGGCGGGGCTTGAGGCGAGGGCATCACGCCTGACCGAGCAAAGCCATGCGCCGGATTTTTGGCAAGACGGCGCGGCCGCGCAAAAAGTTCTGAAGGAAGCCAAGGGGCTTTCATCTAAAGCCGAGGCTTTTCGGGGTTTAGAGGCCGCCTATGATGATGTTTTGCTTTTGATTCAGCTGGCGCGGGAAGAGGGCTGTGAGGAATTATTGCCCGATATTAAGGCCGCCGCCGCCGAATTTGAGGCCTCTTTTGCGAGCTTTTCGGCGGCCATTTTGCTAAGCGGCGAATATGACCAAAATAACGCGATTTTGTCGCTTCATGCGGGCGCGGGCGGAACGGAGGCCTGCGATTGGGTTGCTATGCTTTGTCGCATGTATACGCGCTGGGCGACGGCGCGGGGCTTTAAAGTCAGCGTTTTGGACTATTTGGACGGCGACGAGGCCGGCACAAAGTCCATAACCCTTGAAATTACGGGCGAGGCGGCTTATGGCCATCTTAAGGGCGAGGCGGGGGTTCATCGCCTTATTCGCCTGTCGCCCTTTGATACGGCGGGCAAGAGGCATACTTCTTTTGCGTCCTGCTCTGTTTTGCCCGAGGTCGAGGACGATAATGAAATCGAGATAAATGCCGAAGATTTGCGGGTTGATACCTATCGCGCGAGCGGCGCGGGCGGCCAGCATGTTAATAAGACAGATTCTGCCATTCGTATAACGCATTTGCCGACGGGAATTGTTGTGCAATGTCAAAACGAGCGCAGCCAGCATAAAAACCGCGATGTGGCGATGAAAATGCTGCGTGCAAAGCTGCTTGAGCTTAAAATGCAGGAGCAGAGCAAGAAAATTACCGACCTGCGCGGCGATGTTAAGGATATTAATTTTGGCGCGCAAATTCGGACTTATACTTTTCATCCCTATAGCCTTGTGAAAGACCACCGCACGGGCGCGGAAACGGGGAATGTTGCCGCCATAATGGACGGTGCATTGGATATTTTTGTGAATTCTTATTTGCATTGGGTGAATTCAAATTAAGGAGGTCAAAATTATGATTCTTGAAAAAATTGTTGAGAGATTAAATGAAATTGCAGCCGCCGAAAAATATCCGGATTATTATATAATCCTGGATAATTTAACCAGAGATAATCAAGAATATGATACAGTAACCGGGGATATTGTTTTTATGTCGAAAAATAAGGACGAAGCAATGGAGAATATGTTCAAAATAAAAAGGAGAACGGCATTGGTGGAAGGTGTGAACACGCCCGGCATGAAAATGATGCGATTGGGGGGTTTGCGAGTATGATTTCCAAAGTTGAGATTATCACAAGTGAAAATAATAGCATTAATTTGCCAATTGGCATCAGTGATAAGGATTGCATATTGAGAAGGATTAGGTTGACCATGGACACCGGAGCCACCGCGACGACAATTCATTTTTCGGTGCTAAGGAGGCTTGGTTTTTCGAGAGCAGACTTTCTGGACGAAGTTCTTGAAGCGAAAACCGCCTCGGGAGAAATCGCCAAATTTAGGTGTATTCTTATCCCGGAAATTGAGCTTGCAGGCAAAAAATTTACGCATTATCCGGTTTTTACCATAGAAACAGGAGAAGACGTATCCGAAGAAGAAAAAGTGGCTTTTTCTTTGTTGGGCATGGACTTAATTCACTATTTTGATTTTAGTGTGAACTTTGGGAATGGCAATGAAAAGAGCGAAGCCGGTTTTAAGTTTAGAAATGATAACTATCTTCAGTTACTTGAAATACGCAAAAGCAGAGAAAAGACGGGGCATTTTTATAGATATGCCAATATTTTCAGCTTACAAGAAAGCGGGCAGCGAAATTATGAATGAGATGATTATTGGTCAAAACGAGGCGGGGCAGCGGCTTGATAGACTTGTTTTGCGGCATTTGGGGCGGCCCTCTCGCGTTTTTGTGCACAAAATGTTGCGCAAGAAGCGGATTTTGGTGAATGGGGCGCGGGCCGAGGGTTCGCATATGCTGGCGGTCGGGGATGTGGTTAAATTTTACATTTCGCGCGAAATAGCCCCCGCAAAGGTCTATCCCAAGGGCTTTGTGGATATAATTTATGAGGACGAGGACATGCTTTTGGCGAATAAACCGGCGGGGCTTTTGACTCAGCCGAACGAGGCGGGCGGCGATTCGCTGATTGGGCGGATTATAAGCCGTGCAGCCTCGGATTCCTTCGCGCCCGTGGCCATAAATCGCCTGGATAGGAATACCACAGGCCTGGTAATTTGTGCCAAAAATTTGTCTACGGCGCAGACCCTATCAAAAATGCTACACGACAGAACTATACAAAAAGTTTATCTAGCCGTTGCGCAGGGCGAAATTCGCGAGAAAATGACGCTAACCGGAGCTCATGCGAAGCATGGCGCAACAAATACCGCAAAAATCACGCCCGACGGCAAAGGCCGCGAGGCCATCACCCAAATTGCGCCACTTAACTATCTAATATCTAAAAATCTGACCTGTCTAAAAATCTATCTGCGCACAGGCCGCAGCCACCAAATTCGCGCGCATTTGCAAAGTATCGGCCATCCGCTGTTGGGCGACGCAAAATACGGCGGCGGGCGGGATGCGGCGCGGCAACTACTTCATGCCTATGAGGTGAAATTCCCGGACGGGCGCAGTTTTGCCGCCGATTTGCCCGCTGATATGGCGGATTATTTTGAGGGGGTGGCCTATTAATGGAAACATGCGCAATTGAGTATTTACGACAAAATCCGCTAAAGCATATGGACATGATAGTGCCGCTAAAACGGGGTACGGCCGAGCTGATTTATGCCGCAAATGACGGGGTTTGCTTTAGGGAAACGGAAAGCGGGGCGTGGATGATTTCTGTTTCGGCAGAGGAATTGGGGCGCGAATTGCTCAATTCGATACCGAATGTAGAGCTGGTTTCTTTTCATCAAGCGCATATGCGAGAAGGCTTAGAGGCCAAATTCAGCCGTTTCACCTACATCGAAAATTTTCAAGCCGTATATTTCGGCGACAAGCGATTACCCATTTGCAACGATTTAGACATTAGGCCCCCAAATTCGGAGCATTTGGGGATAATTGTCGAAAATTACGACATTGACATAGGTTTGGACTATTTGCGAAAACGCCTTGAAAGCGGCGCGCTGTTTGGGGGTTTTGTGGGCGGCGTTTTGGTCGGTTTTGCGGGAATTCACGCCGAGGGTAGCATCGGAATGTTAAAAATTTTTAGTGAACACAGAAATAAGGGATATGGCGAGGCTTTGACGAGTTTTGTGGTTAACCATCAGCTAAATACCGGAATTGTGCCCTTTGGGCAGGCATATACCACAAATATTGCGTCGCTTACCCTTATGCGTAAATTGGGTTTCGAGATTTCGAGTGAGCCTGTATATTGGATTTTTAAGGAATAATTTTACAATTTTTAGGAGATAATCATGGCATATTCAAATCGCGGGCTGCGTGGCGGCACTTTTGAAGAGATGGTAAATTTAACCAATGAGCGTTATAAAAACCAGGGATTGGCTATTGTGGAAAAAATTCCCACGCCTATAACCCCCGTTGCCATCGACAAAGAAAGCCGCACAATTACATTGGCATATTTTGAGAAAAAGTCCACGGTGGACTATATTGGCGCGGTGCAGGGGATTCCGATTTGTTTTGACGCCAAGGAAACGCGGCAAAAATCGTTTCCGATTAATAATATTCACAGGCATCAAATTGAATTTATGGAAAATTTTGTTAAGCAACAGGGCATAGCCTTTATGCTTGTGAATTTTGCGACTTTAGACAAATGCTATTTTTTGCCATTTGAAGATTTAAAGCCGCTGTGGCAGGCGGCGCAGGCCGGCGGCAAAAAGTCCATACCGCACGAAGCCTTTAATCAAGCCTATTTGGTGGAGCAGAAGGGGGGATATTTCCGCTATTTAGATACTATTAATACATATTTAGACAATAACAGGGGGGAATAGGAGGATTTATGAAAATTCTTGTTTTTACCCTTGTTTTTTTGATTCTCGCGGGCTGCAGCAACGAAGCCCCGCCACAACCGGAGCTTGTCGAAGTCGCCGCGATTGTGCATGAGGAGCTAATCTATCTTGAGCTTAAAATCGAGCGAATCGCCCATATTACGGGCAAATTCGAGCCTGCGGGCATATTTTTGGGCGCGCATATTTCCGCCGACCCCACAACGGGCAGCATTGCCGATTTTCAGGCATATATGGGCGTTGAGCACGCGATTTTTGCCCATTCCATGCGCCTTGATGACGATTTTCCCCTGCTTTGGTTTGTGGAAAATATTGCAAATTCGGCCGCGCCGCTGATAACCCTTCACCCGCCCACCGACGGCCACCCCTTCGACCTCGCCCAAATTGCCGATTTTGCCCATCAAACCGCCATTTTTAACCTGCCGAACTTTGTGCAGCTCTTCCCCCTAAATGCCGACACGAACTTCGTCCCTTCCGACTATATCGCCTTTTTCCGCGCCGCGCACGAAATTTTTGCCGAAATTTCCCCGAATACTGCCTTGATTTGGGGCTTTGATGCCGAAATTCTGCCGCGTGCGGCGCATTTTTTTCCGGGCGGCGATGCTGTTGACTGGATTAATTTGGAAGCCTACAAAGAAATAGACCCCGAAGGCGACTTCGAGGTCTTGAATTTGCGGTTTTTTTATGAACAATTTCAAGAAATTGCGCCGCTTATGCTGACTGTAGCCGTTTCAAATTTTTCCGCAGAAAACAGCCGCCATTTCCCCGCAGAGGCCGCCGAAAAAATCGCTGAAATTTACGCCTCTTTGGAGGATTTTCCGCGGCTTGGCGCGGTTATTTATAGTCATCATGGCAACTTTCGGTTAAATAATTCTAATATACTAATTGAAGCTTATCAGTCCGCCGCCTCAGCTGCGAATTTCCAAAATTTCGTCGAAAATAAGCCATTTCCGCGCCAGGAGGCCATTCTGCGCGCAACCCCGCATCATGCGATTGCTCGCGGTTTCAACTTCTACATTCCGCGCGCCGCGCTAAACCTGCCGCCAAATGCCGAGCAAGTCCTGATAAATGGGCAAATTTACCACCCTATAGCCGCTGTCATTACTCATTTTGATGCAGATTTTTTTGCGAACAAACAGGAGGGTCTGCTGGTTTTGCAACTGAATTCGCCATAACCCGACCCCAAATATCCATCACGATATTGTGGCCATTTCCAACTTTTAACATTCCGCTAAGGATTTCAATCATGCTGCCCAACCATTTATTGGAATCGTCTGTCGAAAATTCGGGAATACTGTAAATTCCCGCCTCAAGGCCGGCCGTTCCGGTCTTAATGTCCGCAAAGCCGCGCTCCAAATAATACATTTCCTCATCAGGCACACAGCCCGCCATTACGGCCTTTTCAATGGTGCAAACGCCCAGCCGCGCAAGGGCCACGCCCTTTTCCACCTGCCCTTTGCCAAAATATGTCTTATCTGCCACAATTTGCCCCGCACCCCATTGAATCTCATAAAGCCCGGTATGCAGGCTATTTACGCCCTCTCGAAACAATTCCGCGCACATGTCAAAATTATCCATATTTGCCTCCAAAATACAGTCTACTTCACTATATTATGGACTGCGGCAAAATGCTACTATTTAGGGCTTTTTCCACGATACTGACCTGCCTCGGCACGAAGTCGAAAAGCGGGCGTTTGTCGGTTAAATCGTGGTTAAAGTCAATATTCAAATTTTTTAGCGCAAAACACAAAATGCAGCCACTAGAATGGGCTGATTTCTGCGGTTTAAGCAGGTTTTCGGGATTCCGCAGGGCAGCCATATGTTTTTCAATCTCGTCTATGAATTTGCCGCGATTGATTTGATTCAAAGCCGACAAAGCCGCAAATTCCGCCATTCCTTCCACGGTTTCGACCGCAAGCTCAAGCGCAAGCATTTCACGCCCGATAATCCGCGCCCGCGCGCGCCGCAACGCCGCAAATTGCTGCAAATCGACCTCGCTCGCCTCCATGCAGGCCTTGACCAAATAAAAATTCTCGGCAAGCTTTAAATTGCAGTTATCCAAATCCGCAGGATAGCGCGAAAAGGCTGAATTATCGGGATAACGGCTCTCGCCCTGCTCTTTTTGAAAGGCGTAAAACATCCCACGAACAGCATCTGCCGCCAAAAGTTCCACATCCGCGCAATCGACATTTTCCGTAGCGAAAGGAAATGCCCGAAATTTCGGCCAAATCGCGTTAAAATCCACCCTGCTTAAAATTTTCGCCAATTTATCCATAAGCATAGTTTACCGAATAAAACTGCTGCTGTCAAGCTCTTTCACCACATTCGGACAATCTGCATAATATGGACTAGTATATTAAAAGGTGGTGAAATTATGTTTTGGTTTAGACCCGGCTTTAGACCCGGTTTTGGCCCCGGCTTCGGGCCCGGCTTCGGCCATGGCTTTATCCGCAGGCCTTTTTGGGGCCGCGCCGTGCATCTTCCCGGCCATATTTGGAGGCCCGGCTTCCATCATGGATTTAGGCGTTGGTGGTAAACTAGAAATTAGAAATTAGAAACTAGAAATTAGAAACTAGAAACGGCTCTTGTTTCCGGTTTCTTTTTTTGGTATAATGTATTTGGTGATTTTTATGGTTTTGAGTTGTGCGGGGGTTGATTTGTTTTTTGGGGCGCGGCAAATATTGCGGGGCGTTTCTTTTTCCTTGGGCTTTAAGGAAAAAGCGGCACTCGTTGGCGTAAACGGCGCGGGCAAAACTTCGCTTTTTCGGGTGATTTTAAGGGAATTGCCGAAAGATGGCGGCGAGATTTCTCTTGCGCGCGGCGCGCGGCTTGGCTATCTTTCCCAAAATATGGATTTAGATACCGAGCGTACAATCATTGAAGAGCTTCTGTCCGTATTCGCGCATCTTGAGCTGTTGGAGCAGGAAATTCGGGCTTTGGAGCAGACCATGGGCGCGCAATCCGGCGCAGAGCTGGAGAGGTCTATGGCGCGATATGCTAAGCTTACGCAGGAATTCGAGGAGGGCGGCGGTTATGAATTTCGCAGCCGCGTTCGCGGGGTTTTGGCGGGGCTGAGTTTTAGCGCGACCGAGCACGATTTGCCCATAAAACACCTGTCCGGCGGGCAAAAAACCCGCGTTGCCCTTGGCAAGCTGCTTTTGGCGCAACCTGATTTGCTTTTGTTGGACGAACCGACGAATCACCTTGATATTCGCGCCACAAGCTGGCTTGAGGAATATTTAACGCGGGAATTTGCGGGGGCTGTGCTGGTGATTTCTCACGACCGTTATTTTTTGGATAAAGTGGCAAAAAAAGTCATTGAAATAGAGCATGGCAAGGCGAAGACATATAATGGAAATTATTCGGATTTTGTCTTGCAAAAAGAAAAGGATTTTGAGATTGCAATGCATCATTATAAATCCCAACAAAAGGAAATTGCGCGGCAACAGCAGTCCATTGACCTGCTTCGGTCTTTTAACCGCGAAAAATCGGTTAAACGGGCGCGCAGCAAGGAAAAGCAGCTGGCGAAAATGGAGAGGGTCGAGGCGCCGAAAAGTGCGCCAAATGCGATAAGGATGGCACTTGCGCCGCGAACGCAAAGTGGGAATGATGTGCTGAAAATTGAGGGCGGGCGCAAGGCCTTTGGGGAGATTGCGCTGTTTGAAAATGTGAATATGGAGATTCGCAAGGGCGAAAAAGTCGCGCTTATCGGCGAGAATGGCATTGGCAAGACCACGCTTTTTAAGATGATTTTGGGCGGCGACCCTGCGGTAACTTTGGGCAAAAATGTAAAGATTGGATATTATGACCAGACGCTCCGCTTTGACGACATGGACAAGACGATTTTTAACGAAATTTCGGACAGCCATCCAAAGCTTAAGAATTTGGAGATTCGCTCGGTTTTGGCGGCCTTTCTCTTTATTGGGGATGACGTGTTTAAGCCGATTTCGGCATTGTCTGGCGGCGAGCGCGGGCGCGTTGCGCTGGCCAAACTTATGCTTTCCGACGTGAATTTCCTGCTTTTGGATGAACCCACAAACCATTTGGATTTATTTTCCAAGGAAATTTTGGAAAATGCCATAAATGCCTATCCCGGCACATTGCTCTATATCTCGCATGACCGCTATTTAATCAACAATACGGCCGATAAGCTCTATGAGCTTAGGGCTGATGGCAGCACTTTGTATCTTGGCAATTATGACTATTATTTGGAAAAGCGGGACGTAGGGGCGGCCGCCTTTAATCGCCCGCCACCCGACACAAGCCAGAATAAACAGGCCTATTTGGAGCAAAAAGAGGCGCAGGCCAAGGAGCGGCAGAGGAAGGCGCGAATAGAGAGGCTGGAGGCCAAAATCGCCGAAATTGAGGGCGCAATCGCCGCGCAAGACGAGGTTTTGGGGCGGCCCGAAGTCGCCACGGATGCCGCCGCCGCGCAGGAGGCGTATTTCGTAAAAGTGGAACTTGAGGAAAAATTAAATAAATTATTGGAAGAATGGGAGGAAATGCTATGATGAGAATGGAATTTACCTTTGACGAGGCCGCCGTGCTTGCGCGGGGTTATACAATGGAAAGGGTCTATAATGCCATAAAAAGGCAGTCTGACAAATTTGAGCTGAAATGTGTTGAGGATGGGGAGGTGCTGGCTTTTACGGGAATCGGGAGCAAGCATGACTATTCGGGTATGCTTGGGATGATGATTGCTTTTAGTAAATCGGAATGGTTTATGGAAACGGCAAGCTCTTGGATATTTTACAGGGCGGGCAGAGTGGAAGATGTTCTTACACAAGCGCTGGAAGCGCGCAGATGGGAGGAGTGAGCGTGATTTATGATAAGTCCACCCATAAACAAATTGCTTTTGATTTAGTGCAGGATTTGCTTAAAGAACATTATCCGAAGCCCAAAGTTCCATATCCACAATACGAAACTAAGGCATATAAGGATTTATTGAAATTTTTTCAAAACGAGAATTGGAGCCACCGACAAGGGTCGGTGTACATCTCCAATGCTCCGCTAAAAGATTTTGAAGTTTCATGGATTCTGGATAGAATGGCTGAAAAGTTGCCCTGGCTTTACAAATGCACAAGCGAATTGGACATCACCGATATTGGCGAGGAGCATAGTTTGAAAGATCGCTTGGAAGCGATTACGAAGGCAGCAGAAGCTGAAAAACCCTAGATTGGAGAGATTATGAGGTATATTGAAGATTTAAAATCGGGCGAAACTATTGTTTGCCATTATCTTTGCAAAAAGAAGGAAAGCCTCAAGACCAAGAGCGGCAAAAATTATTTGTCGCTGGTTTTGGCGGACAGGACGGGGGAAATTTTGGGGCGCGTTTGGACGCTTAACAAGGACATTCAAAGCTTTGAAAGCGGCGATTTTATTAAAATTGACGCCACCGTGGACTCCTATTTGGACGAATTACAACTGAATATCCGAAAAATTCGCAAATCGGGCGAGGGCGAATATCTGCCCGCGGACTATATTCCGACCACAGAAAAGGACGTAAACGAGATTTACAGGGCGGTTTGCGCCTATGTGGCTTCCATGCAAAACGAGCATCTAAAAAAGCTTTTAAACGCGATTTTTGTGCAGAATGACGAGGTTAAGGCGGCGTTTTTAAGCCGCTCGGCGGCGCGCTCTATGCACCACAGCTATATGGGCGGCCTTTGCGAACATACCCTAAATGTCGCCCAAATTTGCGACTTTTTGGCCCCGCGCTATAAATTCGTAAATCGTGATTTGCTCGTAACCGCCGCATTATTGCACGACATTGGCAAAATTTACGAATTGTCAGAATTTCCCGAAAACGATTATACGGACTGCGGGCGTTTGCTTGGGCATATAACCATGGGTGTCAATCTTGTTACCGCCGAAATCGCCAAAATTCAGGGCTTTCCCGCCAATTTGCAAAATTTGCTGCTGCATTGCCTGCTTTCACATCATGGCAAGCTGGAATTTGGCTCGCCCATATTGCCCAAAACAATTGAGGCCTTCATTCTAAGCCAAGCCGACGAAACCGACGCCCATATTAAAATGTTTGAAGAACATTTAACAAAAGCCCCGCCAACCGCCGATTGGACAGGCTTTAACCGCAAATTTGGCCGCGAAATAAGAAGGTCGAATTTATAGCAGACATTTAAGTGGATTCAGCGTATATTATCTCAAAGGAGGACATTATGAAAAATCGCAATCTAATTATAGGGCTTTTATTCGGGCTTATTGCCGTGCTTTCAGCCGCAACCCTTGTCGTCGCCTTAATTTCTCGAAATGTAGAAAGCGACCCCTGCGGCCATGAAGAGCTTGTTCAAGTGATTTTGGTTGATGTGAGAGGCGCTACGGAATTTGCCGACGGGCATTTGCCGGGGGCTGTCAATATCGAGGTCGGCTATCTTGTAGAAAGACTGCAAGGCCACGAAAACACTCCCATAATGCTATATTGCCTACGCGGCGTAAGGTCGCAACTGGCCTTCGAACTCCTAATCCACCACGGATTCATCCACGCCATGAATATAGGCGGCCTAGACGACATAATCGTAGAGCAATTAGTAACCGGTAACTAGTAATTCGTAATTCGTAATTAAACAGTGGGAGGGATTTTATGAGCAACGACAACATCAGCAGCCCCTTTGAATTCGAAGAACCACCAAAGAAGCGCAAGGGTTTTGCCTTGCCCCTAATTATAGGCGTGCTTATAGGCTTTGGACTTTTTGTTGCATTTCAAAGTTTTTCCGGAGGAGGAGGCGGGCCGATTACGGATTCGCATTTAAGCGACCATAGTTTTGCCGCAGGCAATATTCGCCGAATTACTTCGGATTTGGGCGTTACGAATATAAATGTGCGCAATCATGACGGCAACGACATTCGCGTCTATTTTAATGCGCCCGCCATGGGCAATTATTTGCGCCCCCGCTGGGAGCTTAGCGGAGGCACACTAAATATTTACAGGGAAAGACAAAATGTTTCGGCTGTTTTTGGAATTAGCCGCGCGGGCAGCGTTAATATCTATTTGCCCGCGAATTTTGGACAGGGTTTGGACGCGCTTGAACTTAGAACAAGCACGGGCCGAATAAATGTGAATGTGGCGGGCTTTGTTGCGAATAGCCTAAATTTGCGCGCAACTACGGGAACTATTGACATAAGCGGCGAAATTGAGGCCGGAAGCGTTGAAATTCAGGCCAGCACGGGGCGCGTAACAATTGGGGGCGTTAGCGCAAGTATGCTTAGCGCGACGACCACTACGGGCAATATCGTTCTCGCAAATGCGGAGGCGGCGGGCGCAATTAGCCTAAGGGCGAGCACGGGGCGCGTAAATGCGACGCAAATTGGCACAGATGCGGGGCTGGAGATTAGAACCACCACGGGCAATATTGTCCTGGAAGATATTGATAGTTTGAGCCTGGCCGTGCAGGCCAGCACGGGGCGCATAAATGCCGATAATTTGAGCATTTACGGCAATGCAAGCCTAACAGCATCCACAGGCAGTATAACCATAAATAATGCAGATATAGAAGGCCTGCTGGAAACCCGCACCTCAACGGGGAATATAACTTTCATAAATGTAGAGGCGGGAAGCTATACAACGAATTCTAATACGGGTCGGATTAGGATAAATTAATGGGAGGACTTGGAATTGAAAAAGGCGGTTATGGTTATACAACGCGCATTTCAATGCGCCACCAATCGACGGAATTTGCGATATATGAGCTGGTGAAAGTCGAAACGGCCATTGTGCCTATAACAATAATGCGCACGATGCATGACTGGAATCATGACCGGCTGGAAGCGACGGATGAGGCGATGTTTGTCATCGAATCGCTGATTGAAGCGCAAACAGCCCTGTTTGAGCTGGCAAAAACAATAATTGGCAAGCCATACGAATCCGCAAGAACACTAATCCTAAACTTTCCCGCCAATATATCAAACAAAGAAGAATTGGCAAGCATGTTCCGGGATTGGTAATCCACAAATATTTTCGTGCCTTTCGTGCCTTTCGTGGTTCATTTTTTGACCACGAAAAGCACGAAAGGCACGAAATCTTCCTATATTTGCGAAAAGGAAAGGGCGGTTTTTTAGTATTCGGCGCAAGCGGCTTCAAGTTTTTTGAAGTTGCAGCTGTTTTTCGCAATCGAATCCAAGCAATTAAAAAGGGGCGGTTTTAAACCACCCCACCCATTACAATTCGCTTTTACGGCAACGAAGCACCGAGAATATACAAGTCGCGCTTTGTGGTGGCGAAGCACCAGGAATATACAAGTCGCGCTTACGGCGGCGAAGCACCCGCATTAACTATCTTCATAGTGCTACTTTCTTATTATACCCCAAACTATTCAAAATGTCAACCCTTTCTTAAAAAAATTTTCACCGACAAGCCCGAACCTAAGCCCAGGCGATATAGATTTCCGTCGCCGTTTTGCCTTCTTTTTCTATTACGGCGAAGGTTTCCGGGGCGGCGGGGTTTTGGCCTTGAAATAGTTTTATGTCCAGAGTGTCCCCCGGCAGGGTTTCTTTTTTATACGCCACTTTAAGGGCCTTTGGGCGGCGATTTTTATATAGCTCGTCGGGAATATAGTCATAAATCCACTTGAGATAATTGACATTGTTAACATGGTCATTCGTGTCCATATCCCGCCTTGTGGCCTGATAGACATGCTCTGTCGTCGGCAGGAAATTCGCCACTTTGGGCATTGAAAAGTCCTTCGCAATCGCATAAGGAAAGGTTTGACCGTATTTATCGGCGATAAAATCCGTGGGGCGCACGGGCTTAAAACTGCCGCGGTCTAAAAGAATCCAATTCGAATTCGCATAAAGCAGCGGCTTGCCCGCATTGTCAATGGCTTCAAAACCGCGTTCGCCAAAAAAGCCCTTATATCCCACGGGCCAAGTGGCTATATTAATATTGTCCGCCACCTTTGGATAGTCAAAAATTTCCACCTGCCAATGCGTTAAAACCCAAACCCAATTCTTTTCGTCATAATAATCGAATGCGCCGGGGATGGCATATGTGTGAAACAGCGACGCCTCCTGCACCAGAGCCATAAGCCCGGGCAGAGAAAGTGCATTGTCGGGCAGCAAATGGCCGAAGCCTATTCGATAATCGACATTGAACCTGGGATTGTTTAAATTACTCTTCATCTTGATCAACTCGCTTTCTGTAGACATAGATTATGGAAAACAGCACCAACAAGGCCACAAGGCCGATTATCAGCGCGTTTATATTTTCCAAGGCTATCAAAATCGCAATCGCTCCTGCAAAGATACTTACGACATAGAGGATGACAACGGTTTGTTTGTGGCTATAGCCACGGTCAATCAGCTTGTGATGCAGATGCCCTCGGTCTGCGGTCATGGGGGATTTGCGCTTAAGTATGCGGCAAACCATTACATAAACCGTGTCCATTATGGGCAGAGCCAGCGCGAAGCCCACGATTAGCACGGAAAGCAGGGCATAGGACTTATAGACCCCGATAATTGAGGACACCGCCAGCACATAGCCTATAAATGTCGCCCCCGTATCGCCCATATAGACCTCGGCAGGGCTGAAATTTCGGGGCAAAAAGCCCAATGAGCTGCCCGCAAGGGTTGCGGCGAAGACCACGGCAAGCGGGCTTCCCGTCATTATGCACAAAATCGTTAGAAAGACGGCGGCAATGCTTGAAACGCCCGCCGCAAGGCCGTCTACGCCGTCAACAAAGTTCACGGCATTAACAATGCCCACAATCCATAAAATCGTAATCGGCACGGACAGCGTGTCGAAAATTTCGGGCAAATTCCAGCCTATGAAGTCGATTCGCGTGCCCGTGAAGACAACCACGACTGCTGCGCCAATTTGAACGAATAGTTTGACGCGGGCCTTAAGATTATAAATGTCGTCCAACATTCCAAGGCCGACTATTATAAGCGCGCCAACGGCAAAACCCGCGAATTGCAGGGTGCGAAGTTCCGGCATAAAAAACGCCAAAATGCCCATTGTCGCCATGAAGCCGAGAACAATTGCAAGGCCGCCGAGGCGCGGCATGGGCTTGTTGTGCATTCCGCGCGCCTTGGGCTTGTCCACCGCGCCAAGCTTAAAACTTACTTTGCGCGCCCATGGCGTTAAAAACAAGGCAATGCCAAAAGAGGCCGCAAAAGCCACAATATACAACAACCACTCGTGGACTACCTCGTATTCATACAAGTATTCATACATATTCTTCTCCTTATTCGCTGTCTGACCTTGATGCAGGCAATGCACCGGATGATTCCGCCAATTTCTTTTCCTCCGATTTGACCCTGCGCTCCAATTTCTTTATATCTTCGGCGGGCGGCAGTTTTTCGGGCACAATGCCGCGCTGACCAAGCATATTTCTCACGCCGGCGTTATTTTGTATATGCTCATCTGTTATCGGATTCTCGCCGACAAGGTCTTTTTGTTCAACATTAAAATTGGTCATTTCCGTGGCGAGATTTTTGGCGGCTATGGTTACGGTGGGCAAAAAGTCAGCAAGAGGGCGATTTTCCTTCATTCCGAGCCTTGACTTCATTTCGGATGTGGAAATGCCGCCGAACAGCGCTTGGTCGCCTTTTGAACGAATTCGCCCAAATCCGGCATCGTCGACCCCGCGTTCGTAAATATTTTGCGAAAGCCGTTTTTCGGATTCTTTCAGCTTCTCTCTCGCTTCCAATCTTGTAATGAGGTCGATTCTGTCCTCGATTAATTCCTGTTTTCGGGTTTTTAATGCAAAATAACTTTGCGCAAAGGCGATTTCTTCCTTGCGCGGGCTTCCGTTTTGGGCGATGAGATAGCAGGCATAGCGTGCCAACATAAAATCATCTACTTTTCGTTCGGCACCGGAGCCAATCGAAACCATTTTCCCCGTATGGAGAAAATGGTTTTGGGTTGGATTTTGGCTATTTTCGCAAGATGTCATCGCTTTATCAATAACATTTAAAAATTTATCCCACTTCTCATAACCAAGAACTTCCTGCAAATCCCGCGCCCACCAAAATTCAATCCCATCATCCGTAATTTGAGTAATATCATCAAAAGTTTTCTTTAATTTGGAAATATTCGACTTATCCACCTAATCCCTCCCATATGCACCTAATAATCAAATTCATTGCTCCCGACAACGATTTTGCCCCGCGAAATATCGCCCTCGCATTTTTTGCGGATTTCAATTAAGTTCAGCACATTATAGCCCATTTTGGCCAAAAAGCCAATCATTGCGTCATTATTGGGATGAACCCAATTGAAAAGCGTATCGGGTGCGGCCAAGCTCTCCGCAATGCCGAATAATTCGCCCGCAATGCCGCTGCCTTGCCGCTCGCTCGAAACATATAATTGCTCAACCCAAACTGCGCCGTCTGCTTTGCAGACTATATAGCCTAAATACCGGCCATCTTCTTCATAGGCATAAATTGGAAAATCGGCCTTAAAAAATTCTAAAAGTTCACCTTTTGCGGATTCATAATCTTCAGGCGCGCAAATTCCGTTAAAGGCCTGCAATTCCACGCGAAATTTTGCAAGCAAGGGAGTCAGCTTGTCCACATCGTTCGACCCACATTTAGTAATTTTTCCCATACTAACGAGCCACTTGACTGTCGATTAGGTCGATACGCCGCTGATGCCGCTCCTCGCCCGAAAACGGCGTGGTTAGCCATGTGTCAAGGATTTCCAGCGCAAGACCCTTGCCTATAACCCAGCCGCCCATGGCCAGCACATTTGAATTATTATGGTCGCGCGTGGATTTGGCGGAAAAAAACGTCGTGGCACAGGGCGCAACGCACGCCAACAAAGCGATTGGCGGCTATGGAAATACCAATGCCGCTGCCGCAAATCAAAATACCCTTTGCGGCCTCGCCGCTAAGCACGGCCTGCGCAACCTTTTCGGCATAAAGCGGATAATCCACCGGATTTTCGTCAAAAGTGCCAAAGTCCTTGTATTCAAGGCCTTTGCGCTGCAAATGCGCCTTCACTTCCTTCATTAAAGCAAAACCCGCAGAATCGCATCCTAAAGCAATCATAAATATTTCCCCCATTCAATTTTTTCTAAATATGTTTTAATTTGAAATGCACAATTTTTATAAATTTCGAGCGAGCCGCCAAAGGGGTCCGCCACATCGCCGTCCAAAGTGTAGATTTTGTCGGCAAATTGCGGATAAGCCTCCAGCAAATGCTCTTTATGCCCGCGCGTCATGGCGATTATGGCCGCGGCCTTTTCGACATCCGTCGGGCGGACGGGGCTTGAGGCATGGCCGGACAAATCCAGGCCATATTCATCCGACAAAACGGCTACGGCATGAGCCGACGCCGCCCCGCCGGCCATGGCAAAAACCCCGCAAGAGGCGGCCTTAAGCAATATGCCCTGCTTTTCAAAAATGTCATTGGCCATGGCCTGCGCCATAGGACTGCGACAAGTATTCCCCGTACAAACAAATAATATTTTCTGCAAAACTAGCCCTCCATTATACTTTTTGAGTCTATTTGCTCTTTTTCAAGTTGTTTAATGCTTTTATCGGGCAAAGGCAAATTTTCGGGCATTGTGCCGCCCAATTCCTTTATGGTTTGGCGAATTTTGCTCCCCACTTGATAATGCGTTGTATTGGCCTTTGCCTTGCCTTGAAT
>JAITMQ010000022.1 GCA_031277225.1 Clostridiales bacterium
CGCAACTACGAATAATTGCGGATTATCAGTTCCCTATAAGCTTCTCTGCCTGCTGTCGGGCTTAAATTGTTTTGTCGGCTGATTTCCTCAATATTAAAGCCCTTATAAAGCTCTCGAATGAAGCCATCATCATTATAAGAGAGAATCACTCGACCCTTAATATTCCGCAGAATTTCAGCCAATTTTTGATGCATTTCCCTTGTGAAGGGCGCGTCCCCATGGTCATAATACCGCTCCGTGCCGTAATAGGGCGGGTCGCAGTAAAACAGGGTATGCGGGCGGTCATATTGCTTTATAAGTGCCGCAAAATCCTTGTTTTCGATAACCACGGCCTTAAGCCGCTCCCTTATTTCGGCAAGGCGGTCGGTATTGGTCGCGTCCTTGTGCTTTGAGCCAAAATTAACGACCTTAGAGGCAAAACTCGTCCTTATCAAATAAAAAAACATGGCGGCGCGCTGAATGTCGGTCAAATTGGGGTTTTTGTGCATATCCTTGAAGAAACTAAAAGTTTCCCGCGAATATAACAAATTTTCCAACTCATCCTTTATGGCGTTTGGATGATATTTTACGCATTTAAACAGATTTACCAAATTGGAATTGATGTCGTTATAAACCTCCAATTTTGCGTGCCTGTCTTTATAAAACAGCACCCAGGCCGCGCCGCCAAAAACTTCCACATATTTTTCAACCCCGGACTGCGGAAATCGCTCGCAAATCGCCTTGCGCAACAGCTTTTTGCCGCCAATCCATGAAATAAAGCTATCCATCAAATCTCCTCCTTTGTGGATTCGTGGCCGATAGCTTTCTTTGTTCTTTTTCTTTTTCTTTTTTCTTTTATTTTTTTAAATTATTTTCAAAAAACACTTGACAATTGTCAAGTAAGATGGTATAATAGAATTAGAAGGAGGTGAGCAGCATGGGTAAGGTTAGACGGAGTGTACCAAGAAAAAGGCCTCCGAAAAAGGAAAAGCTACCCACCGACAGACTGATTGAGATGATACTAGTAGCAATAGCCACGGCGGCAGCCATAGTAGCAGCAATCAGAAGTTAGGGGTAGCAAGTAGGAAGTAGGGGGGCAAACCCCCTTGGCTTCCTGCCCCCTTTATCTTACCACATGCGAGCATTATGTTCAAGAGTGAAATTACAAAAACCAGATTCTGGTTTATCCTGCTTTTGGCAAATTTTGCAATCGCCATGTCCGCGGGGTGGACGATTTGGTCAAGAGTGGCCGTAATCGCACATGCCGCCTTGGTGCTTTGGTTGGTTATTAGGCAGATTTGGGGTGGGCGGCGTGTATAAGGCAAACTTTGACGATAGGGAGCAGCTGCGGCAATTTATCGCGGACAACATTTTGGACACGGCACAGGTATCGGCCATGCTTGGCTGTTCTCGCCAATATGTTGCCCAGCTTGTGAAAGAGGGTAAGCTGCTCCCCATCAAGGAAACGATTAATCATAGGCTGTTTTTGAGAGCGGATGTTGAGGAGAGAATTCAGACGGGCTAACGCCCTGTCAGAGGTCAGATTTTTCTGGCCTCTGATTTTTTTATCCCTACCTAAAATCCGCGAGGATTGCGGCTAGTTTTTCTTGGAAGTCTTTTTGGGTTTCTGCGGAGAATGTGGCTATGCTTGTGGTTTCTGATTCGGTTTCTGGGTCGAGTTCGAGGTCGTCTTCGGGTGCGTGGGTTTTGAATAGTTCTTGGATTGCCAGTTCGCCCTGTTGTTGTTTTAGAACCAGCGGTTGAATGTGGTCGTCCATTGCGGCGGCCAGCTGTACCAAGTCTGCGAAAAAGAAAAAGGGGATTAAACGCAGAGCGACAGCCCTTCGGGGCTGGTAATGCGGCATGGCGGGTCGCAAGCCCCGCCGCAAATTTTTGAGGAGGTGCAGACCATGGGAAGTAACGGAAATCACGCATGGGGAGGCATAAACTTTGGCGACATGCTGACCATCGCATTTATCGTATTGAGGCTGACCGAAGCTATTAGCTGGTCATGGTGGTGGATTTTATCACCATTGTGGATACAAATAGTCGCCAGTATTGTGTGGTCTATTTGTAAGGAAATAAAACACCGCAAACGCTACAAATAGAAAGCCCGTGAAAGGGGGTGAAATTGTGCGCCGAAAAGAGCTGGTGAGTTTCATTAACAAAGAGTGGGATAAAGCTGATAAAAAGTATCACGCGGCATCCGATAATTATCAATTGACGGGTTCCGGCAGTACCTACAGAACCATGCACCGCTACGACCTAATGTCAGATGTTTTCAAGTATGCTTTGGATGGCATCGGCCAAGCCGACAGGGGCTTTGATGTTTTCGAGCGTCAAGCGAAAGCGTTGCGAGCTGAAATAGATGAGATTTGCGACCTTTTCCCTGCTGATGAGGCAGTAGAAAAAATAAGGTATGCCATCAAAAGATTAAGCTACTTTGCGAAATGAAGCTTTTTAATAATTAAAAAAGGAGATGATGAACAATGAGAGCAGGTGTTGACACCCCAATCATGGGGAGAAATGTTTTAACCGTGCGCCAGCTGGAGGCATTTTTATTAAGCAGGGAGCGAAGCCCAAGAATAAATTGCACTCCTTTTGAGCTTGCGGAATATTTCATTACTGAAAGCGAGATTGAGGGCGTAAGGGGCGATATAGCCTTTATGCAAGCAATCCACGAAACGGGCTGGTTTCGCTTTGGCGGCCAAGTTTTGCCCGAGCAGAATAATTTTGGTGGCATAGGGGCGGTAAATCACTCTCCTGTTCGCAGAAGTGCGTTTGAAGCCGTAAAAGTGCAAATGGCCAAGGACTTTAATGGCTATAATTATTCTGTGCTGGCTGCAAAATATGGCCATACAGAACGGCATATCCGCCGCATTTTGGCAACGCAGGGACGGCGGCATCAAGTGGACGAGAATCAAATATCGCTGTACGATGCCTTTGATGATGGAGCGAGATGAAAGGTGATGATTTTAATGACAAAGTTAGGTGATTTTATACTTCCCCTCGCCGGGCGATATGCCTTTTTTGACCGCGAGTATCCCGAAAATTGTACTAAGTACAAATGGTATGATATTGTATGTTATTGGCTATTTATGAAACTTCCTGCGAGGTGGTTTATGGGCGGGAAGCGTAAAAGTGAGCGCAAAAGAAGCTCTAAATATTTTTGACATTCTTTATGACGGAAATTTTGAGTGAAATTTTGCACCCCCTCTAAATACCGTAAAATCAACATTCCGAGACAAGGAACAAAAGAGGGTTGTTCCTTGGCTCTTGTTCCTTGGCTAATTCCATTATTTACCAAACATTCCTGCGCGCTACGCCTCACCCGCCACCCACAAACCCCGATTTAAACGGCTTTTAAACGTGAAGTACCCCAATGTTTAAAAAATTCACAAAAGAAAAAAGGCTGCCCCCCTTCCGAGGCCGCCCGCTCCAATTTTCCCCTTTATAAAGAATGACAAAACTTTTCAACGACCCGCACACAAGCCCGATTATTTCGCCGTTTTGCGGGTTTTTGCGGTTTTTTTCACCCCATTTTGTTTTTGTCATTCTTTATGCGGGCATACAACCGCCTTCTATCCGGCTGATATTCGACTGCCTTGCGCAAATTGTCAAGAGGAGGTGGGAATATGAAAATGTGTCGCAGGCACATAAAGGAGCTGTATCAATTGGCCAAATTGGCCAAAATCTTGTACGACAAGCTAAAGTCCTTGCTGAATTTAATGTTTTAAGGCCAACAGCCCCGGGGAAAGCCGTCCCCGGGGCTGTTGACTTAGTCGTCCATTTTAATTCGGTGGGTGAAAATAACATCACGAGTATTATTCACAACACCATTATAACACAACCCAAAAAATCTGTCAACAACTTTTTTATCCCTTATTCTCAACATCCATCCCACGCTCGTGCATTATTGCTGCTTGCGCCGCCGCGAGGCGCGCAATTGGCACTCTGTAAGGCGAACAGGACACATAATCCAGCCCGATTTTGTGGCAAAATTCAATAGAAGCGGGGTCGCCGCCATGTTCGCCGCAAATGCCGAGTTTTAAGGCAGGACGCGCCCTGCGCCCGCGTTCCGCCGCAATTCGCATTAATTCGCCAACGCCTTTTTGGTCCAGGCGCGCAAAGGGGTCGGTTTCAAAGATATGATTGTCGATATAGTCGTTCAAAATGCGCCCCGCGTCGTCGCGCGACAGGCCATAGGTCATTTGCGTCAGGTCATTTGTGCCGAATGAGAAAAATTCGGCCTCCTCGGCAATTGAGCCGGCCATAAGACAGGCGCGCGGAATTTCAATCATTGTGCCAATCATATATTCCACATCGGCGGCACCCTCAACTTCCTTCGCCTCTGTTTCGATAATATCCTTAACAAATTTGAATTCCTTGCATTCCACAGACAGCGGAATCATAATCTCCGGCAGGACTTTAATGCCGCTTTTTTGCGCCTCTACAGCGGCCTCAAGTATGGCGCGGGTCTGCATTTTTGCAAGCTCCGGATAGGACACGGCAAGGCGCAGGCCGCGGTGGCCCATCATGGGGTTAATTTCGTGCAAAGCCGCGCATTGACTGCGGATATAATCCCCGGATTTACCGGTTTCTTTGGACAGGTTCTTAATCTCAATAGCAGATTTCGGCACAAATTCATGAAGTGGCGGGTCGAGCAGACGAATTGTTACGGGAAGACCGTCCATCACCTTAAAAATGCCTATATAGTCGGCCTTTTGGAAGGGCAACAATTCATCACAGGCGGCAATGCGCTCAATTTCCGTTTCCGCCAAAATCATCTTTTGCATTTTAACAATACGCTCTGCGCCAAAAAACATATGCTCCGAACGAATTAGCCCAATGCCTTCCGCCCCGAATTCAAGGGAACGCGCCGCATCTTCGGGCGTGTCGGCATTTGTGCGAATGGCCAAGGTCTTAAATTCATTTGCCCATTTCATAAAAGTCGCAAAATCGCCCGAAATTTCGGTCTTCGTTGTGGGAATGAGCCCCGCGTAAATTTTGCCCGTGCTGCCGTCAAATGAGATGACATCGCCCTCTTTAAAGGTTTGGCCGCCCAACGTAAATTCTTTATTTTTAAAGTCCAAGCGAAGTTCCTCACAGCCGCAAATGCAGGGCGTTCCCATGCCGCGCGCCACAACGGCCGCATGGCTTGTTGCGCCACCCTTCGCCGTCAAAATTCCGCGCGCAACCTGCATTCCGCCAATATCTTCGGGGCTGGTTTCATTGCGCACCAAAATCACGCGCTCCTCGCGCTCGGCGGCGTCCATTGCGTCTTGCGACGTGAAATACACGCGCCCGCTGGCAGCGCCCGGCGAGGCTGCCAAGCCCCTGCCCACTTCTTCGGCCTTTTTAAGCGCGGCGGGATTGAAAGCGGGATGCAACAAATGGTCAAGCTGTGCGGGGTCAACCTGCAACAGCGCGCCCTCTTTGCTAAGCAGGCCCTCTTCCACCATTTCAATGGCGATTCTAAGGGCGGCGGCGGCTGTGCGCTGGCCGTTTCTGGTCTGCAAGAAGTAGAGCTTGCCGCGCTCAACGGTAAATTCCATATCCTGCATATCTTTGTAATGCTTCTCAAGTTTTTTTGCCAAAACAACAAATTCGTTGTAAACTTCGGGATTTTCTTCGCTAAGCTTGGTTATGGACAGCGGCGTACGAATTCCCGCAACAACGTCCTCGCCCTGCGCATTCATCAAAAATTCGCCAAAAACGCGATTTTCGCCCGTGGCGGGATTGCGCGAAAAAGCCACGCCCGTTCCCGAATCGTCGCCCATATTGCCAAAAACCATGGACTGTACATTTACGGCCGTTCCCCAGCTATACGGAATGTCGTGGCGGCGGCGATAAATAAACGCGCGCTCATTGTCCCAAGAGCGGAAAACGGCGCAAACCGCCTCATAAAGCTGTTCTTTAGCGTCCGCCGGGAAGTCCGCGCCCTTTGACTCGCGATATAAATTTTTAAAAATTTCGGAAACTTCCTTCATTTGTTCGCCATTTAAGTCCAAATCCTGCGTAGCACCCACGGATTCCTTATATTCCGAAAAGGCCGCCTCAAAATCATGCTTGTCCACATCCATAACAACGTCGGAAAACATCATGATAAAACGCCTATAGGAATCATAGGCAAAGCGCAGGTCGATATTTTTGGCCATCGCCTCTACAGACACGTCGTTTAGGCCAAGATTCAGCACCGTGTCCATCATTCCGGGCATGGACGCGCGCGAACCGGAGCGCACCGACACCAAAAGCGGATTTTCGGGGTCGCCGAAGCGTTTGCCCGTAAGCTTCTCAAGTTGCGCCATTGCGCGGTCAATTTGCTCTCTAAGCTCGTCGCTTAAAATTCGTCCCGAGGTGTTGTAAAGCGTGCAGGCCTCGGTGGTTACAATAAATCCTTGGGGAATTGGCAGGCCAAGATTGGTCATCTCGCATAAATTCGCGCCCTTGCCGCCCACTAATTCCCGCATTTTTCCATTGCCCTCATTAAACATATAAACATATTTGCCCATAATGCCCTCCTTCGCTTTCGCGGTTATTAGTCTAAGGACTTAAATCATCAAAAACTTCTCTAATGTCAATGATTAAATCATCAAAGAGATGAGTTTTGAAGGTGTATTCCAATTTCGCTCGCTGCTCCTCGTCCATGTTCTCAATATCAAAATCCGGCAGGATAATGTAAACATTGGCCAGCTGATATTTACTGTCATGCAAGATATAGACTTCGATTTCTAAGTTTTTTGTATCAACAACCCAATATTCCTTTACACCGTAACGCTCGTAGAGGTTCTTTTTATAGCCTTTGTCATACCTCGAAGTTGAGGGCGATAAAATTTCAGCAACCAAATCAGGTGCGCCAAAAATTCCATCAACCGTTATAATTTCGGGCCTGCACACAACACAAATATCCGGTTTGGGCTTGTCTTTTTCCGAAAAATGCACGCTTGTTTCTCTAAAGACTCTGCAAGACATGCCTTTAATATGGCTTCTAAAAATCGCTTCGAGATTGTAGGCTGTGTCTGCATGTCTGGGGCGCGGCGAAGCCATGCGTACTATTTTCCCGTCTAATACCTCATAATCACCTTCTTCTTTCCAGCAATATTTGTAAGAATCAAGAGCAATATTCACATTTCCACCTCCTAATAAGCCAGTTTTTCCCACAGGAATTGATTCAGCTCGGCGATTGGCAGCCGTTCTTGCTCCATGGAATCTCTAAAGCGCACGGTTACGGTGTCGTCTTCCAGCGTGTCATGGTCAATTGTTATACAAAACGGCGTACCGATTTCGTCAAAACGGCGGTAACGCTTGCCGATTGAGCCTGTCGCGTCATATTCGCAAGCGAAATATTTACAAAGCTCGTTATAAATTTCCTGCGCCTTTTCGCCATGCTTATTTTTTTGCAGCGGCAAAACGGCGACTTTGACGGGCGCAAGATAGGGATGAAGGCGCAAAACCACGCGAATATCGCCCTCGGCGATTTCTTCTTCGTCATAGGCATCGCAAATTATGGCCAAAAGCGTGCGGTCGACGCCCAGCGACGGTTCTATGACATATGGGATGAATTTTTCGCCCGTTTCGGGGTCATGATAGCTCATATCTTCGTTAGAGCCGTGTTCAGAGCCTTTGTTATGGGCATTAAGGTCATAATCCGTGCGGTTCGCAATGCCCCATAATTCGCCCCAGCCAAATGGAAACTTGTATTCCAAATCAATACATCTTTTGGCATAATGCGACAGCTTGTCCGGCCCATGCTCCTCTTGCCGAACATTTTCGGACTTAAGTCCGATTGAATACAGCCAATTTTGGCAAAAATCCAGCCAAAAATCGAACCATTTTGCATCTTCGTCCGCATGGCAGAAGAATTCCAGCTCCATTTGCTCAAATTCACGAGTACGGAAAATATAATTACCGGGAGTAATTTCATTCCTAAAGGCCTTGCCGATTTGCGCAATGCCAAAGGGCACTTTTTTGCGGCTTGTCCGCTGCACATTCTTAAAATTAACAAAAATTCCCTGTGCGGTTTCGGGGCGCAAATATACGACGGACTGGCTGTCTTCCACCACGCCCGAATGGGTCTTAAACATGAGGTTAAATTGCCTAATATCCGTAAAATTATGCTTGCCGCAAGAGGGGCAGGGGATTTTGTTGTCGTCAATCAAGGCCTTAAGCTCGTTTTGGCTTAGGCCGTCGGCGGAATTAAAGCCTTCCCGCCCCGCCATGAAGTCGTCAATGAGTTTATCGGCACGAAAACGCTCTTTACACTCTTTGCAGTCCATAAGCGGATCCGCAAAGCCGCCCACATGGCCGGAAGCCACCCAAACCTTTGGATTCATCAAAATCGAGGCATCAAGCCCGACATTGTATTGACATTCCTGTACGAACTTTTTCCACCAGGCTTTTTTGATATTGTTTTTCAGCTCAACCCCAAGCGGGCCATAATCCCATGTCGATTGCAGGCCGCCGTAAATTTCCGAACCCGGGAATATAAAGCCGCGACCCTTAGCCAAGGCACCAATTTTATCCATTGTTTTCATGCGAAACCTCCTAAAATTTTGAAAATTTGGCCTTGCGCAAGGCCATGACCACTGCTGTTGCTATTAATGTATTTCCTAAAATTTCCAAAAGTGAATTTGTTACAATCACGGTGGCAATCATTGCCCAAACGGACACATGCCCCAATTCTTGCGCAACTTCCAGCATTGGCGCGCCGTATAACAGCCAAATCATGCCCAAAACGCCTATGGTATTTGTAATTGAGCCAACGGCCGCCGAAATGCCAATAGATACTATTTTTGGCAATTTCGTGTTAATTAATGCCCTAAAGACCAAAAAGGCCGTGATGACGATTAACATGCGCGGCATAACCGAAACCAAGGGATTTTGCAGAAATGGCGCAAGTGGCGTAAAGACGATGAAGGCGCGAATTAGGCTGAAGATTCCCGCAAAAGTCGCCACAATCAGGCCGGGAAAGAGGCCGGCTGTCATAACGGTTATAATGGCGGGCAAAAAGGCGATTGTTATTGCGGCTATGGGCAAAACAATTGTGCCAAGCGGCGTAAAAGACATGAGGGCCGTGGCGGCAAGCATAAGTCCTGTAATGGCCACAACCCAGGCGTTTTTCTTGCTTATAGTCCTATCAGCCATATTCTCCCCCCTTTTGTTGATGTTTACAATTTATGCCTTAAACCGGCGCATTTTAAGGTTTCATTTGCGCTGCTTCGCTTCCTAATGCTTCCATCCACGGTGAAATTTCGATTGGTTATGGGACTATACCAAATTTGATGGTCGCCCTTGCCATTTCGCACGAATTTACAGCCGTTTTTGGACAGCAAATTTTTGACTTTACGTGTATAATCCGCCATTATGCCGCCCCCAAAACATCAATTCGTTCGGTTTCAAAAACAATTTGAACCGGGCCGCTGTAGCCAAAATTCAGTTCAAGCATTTCGGGCAGAGCCATACGGACGCGCTCAACAAGGGCATCAAATGAGCCTGATTCTAAAACAAGCCCCACACCTTCTTCGGCTTCGGTATGCCAAATGCCGTCTTCCCAAATCATTTTAATTTTGCAAATTTTCATACACAGCCTCCCGACAACACATCATCCTTCCATTATAATATAATCCCCAACCAAAGTCAACACATAGTCAATGTCTTCACGCCCTATATCATTGTGGGTTACAAAGCGATATACCCCCTTCACCGCGCCGTTGATTTTAACGCCTTTTTCGGCCATGGCGGCGGGGAAATTTTCGTGGTCGAATCCTTCGGATTCTATGGCAAAAAATACTAAATTTATGTCGCGGCGTGTGTCGTCCACGCTTATTCCGGGGATTTTGGCCAATTCTGCCGCGAGATAATCGGCATTTTCATGGTCAATATGCAGGCGTTTTGTCATGACTTCCAGGCTGACCAACCCGGCTGCCGCCAAAATTCCCGCCTGCCTCATTCCCCCGCCCAAAATCTTACGATTACGCCGCGCGCGGGCTATAAAGTCCTTCGTTCCGCAAAGAAGCGAGCCAATGGGAGCAGCCAGCCCCTTTGAAATGCAAAACATCAGCGCATCGCAATATTGCGCAATTTCGGCGGCACTGGCCCCTAGATGCACCGCCGCATTAAAAATCCTTGCGCCATCCAAATATACGGGCAATCCATGCCGCTTCGCCTCATCATAGGCCGCCTTCATTTGCTCAAGGCTTAAAACCCGCCCCGAACCCAGCGCATTTTCAAGGCATAACAGCCCCGTATCGGGGAAATGTACATCTTCTCCGCGTACATTTTCCGCCACATCTTTGGCTGTTATGATTTCATCGGGCTTGTCAATCAAAGCATAGGACACCCCCGCCAAAACCGCCGCCGCCCCGGCCTCATAGGCGGCAATATGCGCGCGCCGCCCCAAAATAATCTCATCGCCGCGCTTGCAAAAGGTCATAATGGCGGCTTGATTCGCCATTGTGCCGCTTGGCATAAAAATCGCCGCCTCTTTACCGCACATTTTAGCCGCCAATTCCTCAAGTTGTTTGACCGTAGGGTCATCCACATAAACATCATCGCCGCAAACGGCAGAAGCCATAGCCTCGCGCATTTCACGCGTGGGCAAAGTAACCGTATCCGAGCGCAAATCGATATATTTCATAATATCACCCCTCCATGCTGTAATTCTATCCCAAATTGCATTAAAAATCAAGAAAAAAATTTAGTGTTGAAAATTATCCCAAAAAAGGTTATAATCATTTTAAGCAATTATTACGAGTTTTTTGAGAGGAGTTAAATAGATGTTTAATCGAGATTTGGGGATTGATTTGGGAACGGCCAACACGCTGGTTTTCCTTAAGGGCAAGGGTATTGTTATGAACGAGCCGTCCGTTGTGGCGGTTAATACCGAAAATCAAGAGGTTTTGGCCGTGGGCAGCGAGGCTAAACAGATGATTGGCCGCACGCCCGGCAATATTGTGGCAATTCGCCCCATGAAAGACGGCGTAATTGCCGACTATGAAACCACCCAGGCCATGCTGAAATATTTCATTCGCAAGGCCATTTCAAAAAATGTTTTCACGTCAAAGCCGCGCGTTGTCGTCTGTATTCCTTCGGGCGTTACAGAGGTTGAAAAGCGCGCCGTTATGGAGGCCACAATTGCCGCAGGCGCAAAACCAAATGGGGCTTTTCTTATCGAAGAACCCATGGCGGCGGCCATTGGCGCGGGTCTGCCCGTGGAAGAACCGACGGGTTCTATGGTTGTGGACATTGGCGGCGGCACATCCGAAGTGGCTGTGATTTCGCTTGGCGGAATTGTGGCGTCAAAATCCCTTCGCGTGGCGGGGGACGAGCTGGACGAATATATAATTTCATATGTTAAGCGCGAATATTCGCTTGCAATTGGCGAGCGCACGGCCGAAGACATTAAAATGCAAATAGGCTGTGTTTTTAATCCCGACCCGAATTTGAAAATGGATATTCGCGGGCGCGACCTTATTACGGGCCTGCCCAAAACCGTAACAATTTCCAGCGACGAGGTTGGCCATGCCGTTTATGAACCCGTTAACAATATTTTGGACGCCATCAAGGTTACTTTAGAGAAAACCCCGCCGGAGCTGGCAAGCGACATTATGGAGGCGGGCATCATGCTGACGGGCGGCGGCGCGCTTATAGGCGGGCTGGACAAGCTTATTTCGGTGGAAACGGGTATGCCCGTGAATATTGCCGAAGAGCCGCTAAATTGCGTGGTGCACGGCACGGGAATAGTGCTTGACCATATAAACGACCTGAAAAGTAATGTTCTGACGAGCTCTAAAAAGTTGCGGATGTAGGGGGGTTATTATATGGATAACAAAGTAGATTACTGGCTTGAGCTTTGCGATGAGGATTTAATAACCGCAAAAGGCTTATTTGACCTTAAGCGTTTTTTGCATATGGGCTTCTTTTGTCATTTAATTGCGGAAAAGGCTCTTAAGGCGGCGATTGCGCATGAAGGAGGATTTCCGCCAAAAATTCATGATTTGAAGAAGCTTTCCAAGCTTAGCAGCGTCGCCGCCGATTTATCCGAGGAACAATTAGACCTGCTGGAGCAGCTGAACCCGCTGAATATTGAAGCGAGGTATCCTAAGTACAAAATGGAAATTGCAGAAACACTTTCCTTGAGCAAATGCAAGGAAATCCTCAGCAAAACGGAGGCGTTTTTATGCTGGATAAAAGAGCGATTAGGCATGTCGTGCAAAATTATACCGAAAAAGTGAAGCAGATATTGGCTCCTAAATCCGTTGTTCTCTTCGGTTCTTTTGTTAATGGCGATTTCAACGAAGACAGCGATATTGATATTGCCGTTGTTTTTAACGATTTTAAGGGCAACTGGCTTGAAACGGCGGTTTTGTTGCAGCGTCTGCGGCGCGACGTTGATGATGCCATTCCTTATGGCATCGAACCGCATCTAATGGACGAAACGAAAGACCCCAGCGGATTTTTGGAGCATATTATGAAAACCGGCGAAATTATTTACGAGGCTACTTAGGAGTGATTATGGAATTTTTGCGTAGGCATAAGAAGTGGTTTATTGTTGGGCTTATGGCGGCGGCCTTGATTTTGATGGCTTTTACGGGGCGACAGGGCTATGAGCAGGGCTTTTTGCGCTCGTCCGTCGGTTCGGGCATAGGTTCGGCGCAGGTGCTTTTTGCAAATATTGGCAATTGGTTTAGCGACCGCTTTGAATTTTTGCGCAATATGAATACAATGCATGTCGAAAACCAGCGTTTGCGCGCGGAAAATGAGCGTTTGCAGGCCGATTTGGACAGGTTTTTGCATCTAAACGAACAAATTCGGATATTGGCGGAAATTGTGGATTTACATCTGCATTATGACGAATATAATGTTCTGGCGGCGGACATAATCGCGCGCGACCCCGGCAATTGGTCCGCAAGTTTCACAATAAATCGCGGCAGCTCCTCCGGCCTGGCCGAAAATATGGCGGTTTTAGCGCCGGGCGGCCTTGTTGGCCGCGTGGCGCGCGTTGGCTTTAATTATTCCGTGATTACGCCGCTTTTGGAAGACGGCACTTCGGTTGCCGCGCAAAGCGAGCGCGCGGGCGAATTCGGCGTGGTTTCGGGGGATATTAACCTTAGTTCGCATGGGCTTTTGCGCATGTCCTATATTGAGCAGGGCGCAGACTTAAGCCCCGGCGACGCGGTGATTACAAGCAGTCTTTCCGCCATTTTCCCGCCGGGAATCCGCATTGGGCATATAGCCGAAATGGGGCAGGCGGCGGGCGGTTTGCGCTATGCGCTGGTCGTTCCCGCTGTGGATTTTGGCGAATTGACGATGGTTTTAATTATAACCGATACTTTTGAATTTATATTAGAATAATGGGGGATTCCCGCTTTCGCGGGAATGACGGCGATATATGCGGGTAATAGTATTTTCTTTGATAGTGATTTTGAACTTCATAATTTCGACCACCTGGCTGCAAGGAATTGCCATTGGCGGAATTTTGCCCAATACCGCGCTGATAATCGTGGTATCCTATGCGCTTTTGCGCGACGATGTAGAGGGGGCAATAATCGGCTTTGGCGCAGGACTATTGTATGATATTTTCTTTAGCTCCGTGATGGGGGTTTCCGCCCTGCTTATGATGTTTGTGGGCTTTTTGGCGGGCAAACCCTTTCGCGACTTCTTCAAAGAAAATTATATAGCCCCCATTGTCCTCGTCGCTGCCGCAACCCTCGCCTATGAATTCGCCTTCTATGTCCTAAATTTCCTGCTTTTTGGCCGCACCGACTTCTTGCGCTACCTGGGCTCAATAATCCTGCCCACAGCGGCCTATAATCTGGTTTTATGCATCTTCATCTATAGACTGATTTACGGCGTAAACCGCCTGATAACAAAACGAGAAGACCGCAGACGCGGGTTGATGAAGTAATGAGAAGGAGGGGAAATTATGAGTTTACAGAATACTGCCAGGCGCAGGAGGATTATTCATTTGCCGGGGTATTGCCGCGGGGAAGAGCGCATGAATATGGTTACGCATATTATTGGCGCGG
>JAITMQ010000043.1 GCA_031277225.1 Clostridiales bacterium
CCTCATGCCCTCACCCCATTCCAAAACCAAATCTAACCAAAACTCCACACCAAGTATAACATAATCCACAATCAAACACAACCAAAAAATTCCCACTAAAAAATCGCCCCATTTGCCGAGGCGATTCTAATTTCTCGAATTCTAATAGGCCCTCCCCCAAACGACCATACACTCCGCCGCGCCGCCGCAGACAAAGCATTTTTCGGCGGGTTTTTCTTGATTTAGCGGAATTAGGCGGCTTGTTGCCGTGGCTTGCTCTTTTACGGCATCCTCACAATCCAGTGAACCGCACCACGCCGCCTCGATAAAGCCCGGGCGCGCGTCAAGCTTGGCCTTAAGCTCCTCTACGCTTGCCGCCTTGTCCGTGCGCTCCTCGCGATTGCGAAGCGCCGCCTCATACAGCTCTTTTTGCAATTCTTCAAGCGCCGTCGCCACGGCCTGCTCTAAATTCTCCAAAGGCACAATGGTTTTTTCGCGATTATCGCGGCGCACAAGCACACATTGCCCCGCCTCAATATCCTTTGGCCCAATTTCTAAACGAATTGGCACGCCCCGCATCTCATATTCCGCAAATTTCCAGCCGGGGCTATAGTCCCTATCGTCGATTTTAACGCGAAAATCCGCATCAAGCCGCGCCTTAAGCGCGTTTGCCGTGTCAAGAACGCCCTCTTTATGCTGCTGAACGGGAATAATCGCCACTTGAATCGGCGCGATTTTTGGCGGAAGCACCAGCCCATTATCGTCGCCATGCGTCATAATTACAGCCCCAATCAGCCGCGTACTCAGCCCCCACGACGTTTGGTGAACATATTCAAGTTTATTCTCCTTATTCGTATATTGAATCCCAAAAGCGCGCGCAAAACCGTCGCCGAAATTATGCGTAGTACCCGTCTGCAGAGCCTGTCCGTCGTGCATCAAGCTCTCAATCGTAAAAGTCTGCCTCGCCCCCGCGAATTTCTCCTTATCGGTCTTAAGCCCGCGCAATACGGGAAGGGCCAAGAAATCCTCGCAAAAATCGGCATAGAGATGTAAAATCGCCAAAGTATGCTCCATGGCCTCCTCGGCGGTGGCGTGAGCTGTATGGCCCTCCTGCCATAAAAATTCCGTTGTGCGCAAAAAAGGCCGCGTGGTCTTTTCCCAGCGCACAATATTCGCCCATTGATTGAACTTTTTGGGCAAATCTCTATGAGATTGAATTGCATTTGCAAAATATTCACAAAACAAAACCTCGGAAGTTGGGCGCAGGCAAAGCCGCTCTGCCAGCTGCTCCGAGCCGCCATGGGTTACCATTGCCACCTCCGGCGCAAAACCCTCTACATGGTCTTTTTCCTTCTGTAGCAGGCTTTCCGGAATAAACATCGGAAAATAAACATTTTCATGCCCCGTGGCCTTAAGGCGCAAGTCCAATTCTTTTTGAATTTGCTCCCAAATTGCATAGCCATGCGGCAGCAAAATTACACAGCCCTTAATGCCGCTATATTCCGCAAGCCCCGCCTTTTTCACAATATCCGTATACCACTTTGCAAAATCCACATCCCGCGCCGTAATGGCCTCCACCATTTTTTTGTCCTTCGCCATAATGCACCTCTTTAATTTGATTTTCCAACCATTATAACATGGAAAATATTTTATTGCAAGTCCATTAATGTTATGTTATACTTAAAGCAAAAAGTCTTAAGGAGGAAAGAGAATGACTGAAAAACGTCGCACGAAACGCATTTCGGCGTCCGCGCGCATAACTATTTCGGCCATGGTTTTAACATTGCTGTTTGGCGTTGTAATTACGGTGGTAACCTATTTTGTTTATTTTAATTCGGTTGAAAACAGCTATTCCGTTATGGCGGCAAATCTTGCGGCCTCGGTTGCCAGCATGATTGACGGCGACAGGCTTGCAGAGGCTATAGCCCTTGATGAACCGGGCGAATTTTGGTATGAAGTGGACGGCCTTAAAAACGACATTTTGAATAATGTGCCCGAATTGATGTATCTTTACATACTTGTGCAATTGGATGACGGGGAATTGGCGTATTTTACCTCGGCCGTGCCCCATGGCGATGACCCCATTATCTATTTCATGATGATTGAAACCGAGCCGATTTATACCGATGAAATGCTCGCTTCTTTGCATACGGGCGAAATTTATCGCGGCGGCATTGAAGATGCGGGTGAATGGGGGCATTTGGTTACGGCTTTTGCGCCCATTTTAGACGCGCGCGGGCGCGGCGTGGCACTTGTGGGGGCGGACATAAGCTCTGATGCCGTTATCACAAATGTGCGCAATTTCACCATGCTTATTGCGGCCATTGCAATCGCAGGCGCGCTGGTTTTGGGTCTTTTATTGCGCCTTCGCATTGCCCGGAATCTAAAATCCTCTTTTAGGCGAATTACGGACTTAGGAACGACTTTTTCCGACGATTCTTTGGACTTTCTGTCCCGCGAAGAAGATGCGAATTCGCCCGAAATAACCGCACAGCTTCATCATCAATTTGCGGAATTATTCAATACTTTTAAATTGCTTATTGCCGATATAGAAAATATGACAGACGCGCATCTTAAGGGCAAATATGATGTCATGCTGGATGAATCCAAATATGAAGGCGGCCACAGAAGGCTGGCGCAACAAATGAATGCCGCCATTGGCCGCTATGTCGAAAACACAAATGAAATTGTCAAAATCATCCAAAAATATGGCGAAGGCGACTTTAGCGCGGATTTGCGCCGTTTGGAAGGCGATTGGGTTTGGGTTAACGATGTTATGAGCAATCTTAAGGCCAGCTTTGTGCATGTAACGGGCGAAATTGACAGGCTGGCAAAGTCCGCCATTGACGGCAAATTGGACGTTAGGGCCAATCGCGGCGAACAGCAGGGCGAATGGGCCAGAATTATAGACAGCCTTAACACCCTTGTGCAGGCCATTTCCGAGCCGCTGGCGGAAATTGAGGCCTCTCTAAATGAAGTGCGCGACGGCAATCTTGAAAACGCCAAAATTCACAAAAAATTCGCGGGCACTTTTGAAAATGTTAAAAATGCCGTAAATGCGGCGGGCGAATCGACCGTGGGCTATGTAACGGAAATTTCGCGCGTGCTTGAGGCCATGGCCGGCGGCGACCTAACCGTCAATATTCGCCGCGAATATCAGGGTTCTTTTGCGCCGATAAAGCTTGCTTTAACAAATATTTTAAATTCGCTTAACAAAATTATGACGGATATTTATATTGAAGTTGACCAAGTCGCCTCAGGTTCGGAGCAGATTTCGCTGGCGGCGGCGCATTTGGCCGAGGGCACGGGCAAGCAAAATATCGCCCTGCAAGAGCTTAGCACATCTTTGGCCATAATTCACGACAAGGCCGTGCAGGCCAGCGTTAACGCAATTTCGGCCAGCGAAAGCACAAAATTGTCGCAAGAACATGCAGCACAGGGCGGCAAAAATGTCGAATCTATGACCGACACCATGAATAAAATCAAGGCTTCAAGCGAAAATATTTCCAAGATTATTGACGTTATAACCAGCATTGCCTTCCAGACGAATTTGCTTGCGCTTAATGCCTCGGTTGAGGCGGCAAGGGCAGGGGAGCATGGCAAGGGCTTTTCGGTTGTGGCGGACGAGGTTCGCACTTTGGCGGGGCGCAGTCAAAAGTCGGCCGCCGACACTTCGGGAATTATCGAGCAGGACGCGAAAAATACCGAGGAGGGCATAAGGGTTGCCGCCGAGGTTGTTTCGTCCTTTGACACAATTGTCAGCAATATCACCGAAATTTCGACGCTGGTGTCGCAAATTACCGACATTTCGGGAGAACAACTGGATTCAATTTCCGCCGTAAACAGCTCGGTTGCAGAGATTGGCACGGTTGTAACCAATAATTCCACGGCCTCGCAAGAATCCGCGGCGGCGGCCGATGAATTAAGCAAACGAGCAGACACCCTGCGCCAAAAAGTTGAATTCTTCAAATTAGCGCGATAGCACACCGGCGAGCGACGAAATTTTCGTGTATTTTCGTGCCTTTCGTGGTTGAAAATTAAACCACGAAAGGCACGAAAAACACGAAAATATGGTCAAGTATTATTTGGTAACAGTTAGATTGAAGGCATTTAGCACCGTTGCGGCGTGGCGCAGAGCTTCGCTCTGGCTACCCGCAGGGATGCTCCTGACCTTTTCCCCGAATATCGCCTTGTTGTCCAGTCATCCCCGCACCCGCAGGGATGCTCCCCCCGCAAGTATCACCAAAAAAGCCCGTGGGAGGTCATCCCCGCACCCGCCTTAAGAGCCAGCGCGAAGCGCCGCGCACGATTGTGAGGTTGCCGACATCCCGCCGTGCGCAGAGCTTCGCTCTGGCTCACGGCTTGGGCTAGTGCGCAGCACCGCGCACCGCTCTTTGGCCTCATCTGCAGTCTGAGCCCACTTGGTTTCCAAGTGGGCTTTTAGCGTTTAAGCAAGTACCATAATCCCAAAGCCTGCATATTGTGGTTATGTAGAGAATTGCAGAATACGGTCTGCAAAAATTTGATGAAAGAAGGTGTTATGAAATGGCCACAATAAGAGGCAGCATTATTTTCGACAGCGCAAGAACGGCGGTTTATGCCGTTGGCATGGCGGGAATGGAGAATGTTGCGGTTATATTACAAGACATTACAACCAACGAAAGCTTGGCGGTTTTAACGAATTCGAACGGCGAATTTGAGTTTATCAATGTGCCCGACGGAGATTATCGCATAGTGGAGGCCTATGGAACGCCCGCCGGCCCATCCCCGGGCGATTTTGGGAATGCGGCGGTAACCGAAGTGCCGCCTGCGGCAGTTCCGCCGATAAGCTTTGCCACCAATCCGCCGCCAACCGCCACGCATCTTGACTGCACCACGCCAAATACCCAATTTGCGACGGTGGCGAATAACGAAGACCCGCCGCATATCTATATTTTGAACGGGCCGGTGAGATACCAGCCGATAACGGACATTATGGACGAAAGTGCGGTTATTTTGCCCGAAAACCTTATAGTGCTGGCAGACCTGGGAACATTCGGCACGCTTCCGCAAGGCACGGAAGCGAATACATCGTCGGAAGAAGAGCCTTATCCCGGCATTGCGCCGGACTTTGAATATGTCATGACAAGCCCCGAAGACCATGTGCCGGACGACGGGCAATATAGTATTCAAAATCTGATGAACAATTCCTATAACAATAGATTCGGTTCTTGGTGGCGCATTGCCGACCGCACGACAGGCAATGAAACAGGCCGCCTTATGCTGGTAAACGGCGACCAGCCCGACGCGATATTCTATATGGAAACGGTTGCGGTCAAGCCGAATACGCATTATTTATTTAGCGCGTGGATTCTTAATATGTTTAAGGTTGGCGGCTATGCCGACCCTGCGCTGGGCGTTCAAATTTTGGATTCGCAAGGGCGGCGGATGTATTTTGAAACATTGGGCGCGCAAATTCCCGCCAATTCAGAGCATCCCGAATGGAAGCAATTCGGCACGGTAATCTATTCCGGCGACAATGAAGAATTGACGGTTGAATTTTTGAGCGAAGGCCCTGCGGCCTGGGGCAATGACTATGCGATTGACGATATACAGCTTAACGAAATTGACGTGCCTGTATTCGTTCCCGTGAAAGAAAGCAGCGCAAGCAATGTTACAGTCGGGGACACAATAACCTTCACCGTAACTTTGGAAAATACAAGCGACAGCGACTTGGTTGATTTGCGCTTTTATGACAGACTGCCCCCGAATTTGGCCTTTGAACCCGGCACGGTTAGAATTAATGGCGAACCTGTGATTGTGCCAAGCCCGCAATTTGGGTTTTCTCTGCCCGATATTCCAAGCGGCGGCCAAGTTACGGTCAATTTTGACGCAAGGGCAATATTCCCTCCGACCGTAAATCCCGTAATTAACACAGCCAGGATAACCTATCGTTATACCCCCATCATTGGCGGCATTTTGGGCGATTACGAGCAAATTTCAAACGAAGTGCCCATAGACATTGAAACGGATATTTCGCCCGCCGATGTAGAGCTTGTTATGTCAAAAATCGGCGTGGGCGCGCCGCTGTCCGGCGGCGAGTTTGAATTTGTGATTTTCGACGAAGACGGCATAGAAGTGTTTACCGCCACAAATGACGCAAATGGGCTGATAACCTTCCCCATCATGCAATTTTCCGCCCCGGGGCTATATCGCTATACCGTCAGGGAAACCGACGGCCCCGCCGATTGGGATTTGGACACAAGCGAATGGCATATAGAAATTGATGTAGTCCTTGTGGATGGCAGTCCGCACGCCACGGTAATTTATCCCGACGGAGTGCCGTCATTTGTGAACACGCATAGCAGCGCGACTTGCGGAATGTTTGTGTTTCCCGAATTGATTTTTGACACCCCCGGCACTTACGAATACACATTGCGGGAAAAAACGCCGTCCGGCGGCGGATGGGTTACAGACCCCGGCGTTATAAGGGTAATTGTGGATGTTGTGGATGATGGGCATGGAAATCTCGTTTCCACAGTCAGCTATCCGGACGACTTCCCGTCTTTCACAAACACTTTCAGCCTAGCGCCCTCGCGCACGGTAATCAGCGGATGCAAAATCGGCATAGGCGCGCCGCTTCCCGACGGGCGATTCACATTCGGCCTATACGACGAATCGGGGCAACTAATCTCCACGGCAACAAACGGCCCGGCGGAGGAAACTATTAATTATTAATTACGAATTATGAATTACGAATTATGAATGAAAATCTTGGTGGGTGAGCTTTTTTCGGGGCGAGCGCGCCCGCATGGGCGGCCTAAAGGCCGCCACGCAATGCCGCTATGCAGCCGGGCGCAGAGCTACGCTCTGGCTATGTTGCGAGAGCCAGCGCGAAGCGCCGCGCCATGCGTCCTGCGGGCGACCGCCCTCGGTCGCCCGCAAGGGCGGCCTAAAGGCCGCAACGTCATTTCCGGCTTGACGCGGAATCCCATGCTGTTGAAGCCGTCATGCCGGGCTTGACCCGGCATCCCCCGAATTTGGCAGGGGATTCCCGCTTTCGCGGGAATGACGGTGGGTTGGCGAGAATGACGGCGCGGGCGAAAATGACGTAGGGGCGACCGCCCTCGGTCGCCCCCGCGCGGGCGCGAAGCGCGCAACATTATTGCTAGCTGTGGTGGAATAAAAATAAGGGCAAAGAAAAAACCACCTCTGCCACCTGCCCCGCCATGCCGGGCTTGACGCGGCATCCCCTGAAGTTTGCAGGGGATTCCCGCTTTCGCGGGAATGACGGTGGACGAGCGTCCCTGCGATGGGAATTACGGGGGTTGGGGGTGATGTCGGCGTGGCGGGGTTTGACGTTGGGGCGACCGCCCTCGGTCGCCCGCACAGGCGGCCTACAGGCCGCCACGCAATG
>JAITMQ010000056.1 GCA_031277225.1 Clostridiales bacterium
ATCTTCTCAACAGCCACCCCATAACCCCGCAAAGGATTTTGCACAAAAACATGGGTTATTGCGCCTATAAGGCGGTTGTTTTGTATGATTGGGCTGCCGCTCATGCCTTGAACTATGCCATTTGTGCGGCTTATCAGGCCTTGGTCGGTTATGCGGATAACCATGGCCTTGTCCGCCATATTGTCTTGATTTATGCTTTCGATGAAGATGTCATAGGATTTTATGCCGCCACCCTCAATATTCGACAGAATTCGCGCAGGGCCGCGGCTAATTTCGCCGTGAGCGGCCGTTGCAAAGGTCGCGCTTGGCAGACCCGCATAGGTCATATTGATAATGCCATAAATTCCCAAGGGCGTATTCTTCGTAATTTCGCCAATCACCGAATTTTCGTTAATTTCCCCGATTATTTCACCGGGCGCGCCCTTTTTGCCCTTGCGAATTTCAATGATTTTCGACTCCAGCACCTGCCCATGGCTAACCGTCAGAAGCTTTTTTGTGTCAACATCCAAAATGCCATGGCCCAGAGCTGCAAAACTCTTGGTATTTGGGCAATAATAAGTAATAGTGCCAATTCCCCGCGTCGAATCCCGCACCCAACAGCCAATTTTCGCAATGCCGGAATCGCAGCATTTCACGGGCGAAATTTCGACATTATGCGACTTTTCGTCCCGCAAAATTTCCATGGTGATACAGCCCCGCCCGGCATGTCCCGCGCCAATGGCGTCCACCATTTCGGCAATTGTGGCAACGGCACGGCCATCGACCGCCATAACAATATCCCCCGACTGCAATTTGCCGTCGCCGGGGGTGAAGACCTGTCCGTCGGGCGCGCGAACCTCGCCCAGGCCTAAAATCATGATGCCCCGGGTATTAAAACGAATGCCCGCCGTTATCCCCACGGGAACAAGCAAATCGCCGTCGCCTCTTGAGGCGGTTATGGCCTCCTCTTGGAAAATGTCTTTATATGGATATGAAGTCAGACCGAATTGCGCCGCCGCGCTGAATATATAGATTAAAAACGAAACTATAAGTATAACAGCGCATATCAGCAAAAATCTCCCGGCATACCTCGCCCGTGCAGAATTCATCATAAAATCAGCCCCTTAAAAAGTTGTAAAATTTATTCTTCCCAAGGGGCTGTTTGCTATTCAATTTAAATTCGTCAGGAATTGTCGGCATTGTGTTTGCAAGGCTTTGCAAATGCGACCATTGCTGTCCGTTTTACTTTAAAAGTCCTTGACAATATATATATAATACTAAGGAAGTAAAGGAAATAAGGCGTATAGTCAAGCAAATTGCGCAATTTTCAAAGCAGCTGAAGGGCGCAATCAGCAAAAATATTAAGAAATCCAAAACAGATGCCAATCATTACGGTTCTAACGCAAATATCGATTCTGTTGTTACATATGCGAAAAGCACGTCAGAAGCATTTGAGCAAAAAATAGAAGCTTATTATTCAACGGGAATAAAGCCAGACGAAAGGCAGGCCTTCCATGATAAAACAAAAGAAAATCTTAATCATTTGCTGTTTGAAATAAAGGGGTGCTTGATTGAAGTATCGGGACTTGACTTACATACTAATGAGGAAAGAATCCCAAGAAGAAGACGCGGCATTAAGACTTATTGACCGCATGAACTATGTTAAGGAAAGGCTGGCGAGGAAGAGAGCCGGTTACGAGGATGCGCAAGCGGCCGCGAATGGATGGCTGGACCGCCTGCGTGAATTAGATGCCATACTCGAAGAAAAAAGGGAAGCCGCAGATGAGGCGGCCGGGAGAATTATGTTGGCCAAGGCCGAGCAGGAAGTGAACAAGCAGTTTGATAAAGCATTTTCAAGTGCGGGTTCGATTTCTGCGTCAAATATCGCAAGAACGGTGGAGCGCGAGGAAGCTAAGGCATTGGGCGGGCGGATAATATCCGGTCGGGATGCCGATATGGAAGTTAAGTGGAAGATGAGGCAAGCTGAAAATAAAAAGTTGCTTGAAGAATATGTTGCGAAAGCAAAGGCGAAAACGGAATAATGCAAAAAAGCCGCTGATTTGCGGCTTTTTTGCTATAGTCTAAACTTACATTACAATCCTTTCGGCTTTAAATCTTAAAATAAGACACTAACTGCCGCAGGAGTTCTGCTTGCGAGGTCAGTTCTTCCGAAGCCGCCGCCGCTTCTTCCGACACGGCGGAATTGCTTTGCACAACGGACGAAATTTGCCCCAGACCGACGCTTACGCGCCCAACCGCGTCCGCCTGCTCCTTCGAGGAGGCCGAAATGCTGTTGATAATCTGCAGAACTTCGTCGGCATTGTCAACGATGATATTCAGCGCATCGGCTGTGGTTTGCGCAATTTCGCTGCCATTATCAACGCTGCGAATAGAATCGGCAATAAGAATCGTGGTTTCTTCAGCGGCCGTTTGGCTGCGCGCGGCAAGACTGCGCACTTCTTCGGCAACAACCGCAAAGCCCTTGCCATGTTCGCCCGCCCGCGCGGCCTCAACCGACGCATTCAGCGCAAGCAAATTCGTTTGGAAGGCAATGTCTTGAATCGTCTTAATAATTTTCGAGATATTGCCGCTGGAGTCCTTAATTTCCTGCATGGCCTCGGACATACGCCTCATTGCGTCATTGCCCGCCTGCGCATTCTCCGTAGACCGATTCGACAGGGAATTGGCCTCCTGCGCGCTTTGCGCATTCTGCCTTGTTTGCTTATTAATCATCTCAATTGAGGCATTAAGCTCTTGAACCGAGCTGGCCTGCTGATTCGCGCCATTTGCCAAGTCCACCGCGCTGACGGAAATTTGCTTAGCACCGGACAGAACTTGGTCAGAAGTTGCAAAGATGTCGGAAAGTGTCCTGTTGAGAGTGCCGGAAATATGGTTCAAAGACTCCTTCATGGCGGCAAAATTGCCCACATAGTCGCGATTGATTGTAATTGTCATATTGCCGTCGGCCATGGCCTCAAGGCTTTCCGAAATTTCCGTGATATATGAAGAAATTTCGGCCATTGTGGCATTCACCGCGCCGACAATTTCTCCAAATACGCCGCGATATTCGGCGGGGTCGGTTGGCAGGCCTTCTTCGCCAATTCTGCGCAGAAGATGACCCATGTCGAAAAAGCCCGCCTGCATTTCCCTAAGAGCCACTTTAATTGCGCGCAAAGGCACGTCAACAGCCGTTGAAATGCTGTTAAGCCCAAGCATAATTTCGCGCCAGTCGCCCTCATATTTGTTTTCGTCAATCTTAAAGGACAAATCGCCCTTATTGGCCGCCGCGTCAATCATGGCATTAATCTCGCTCTTAACATTGGCCAAATTGGACATCAAAGCGTCGGCCGTCTGATTCAAAACAATCTTCTTGCCCGGCAGAGTGCGCAATTCTGTATAGAAATTGCCTTTATTGATATTGCCGAGCGCGCCGAGAAGCATAACCACGCCGTCCGTAAAGTCGTCAACCTGCTCATTCAAAGACAGAATCATATCCTTATAGCCGCCTTGGTATTTATTCGGGTCAATGCGGTATTCAATATCGCCTTCGACCTTGTTTATATGCGCAAATTTCGCCAAATCGTCAACAAGGCTCTTTGTTACATCGATAAGATTGCCGACATCCGTTGTAATTCTGCCAATTTCGTCATTTTTAACGGCCGCACGGTTGATATTTACGTTAAAATTACCATTTGCAACATCCGTAATATTTTGCGCAAGCGGCGCAAGAGGCCTTAACGAGCGCACAATTAAAATAAACATCAAGCCACTCGCCAAAATCAGCGCGATTGCGCCGATGATTATCAGGGTAATTTGAAGCTGGCTTACAGCGGCGACGACCGCTTCGTCGGAAAAGCCCAAAAACAGCACTCCCATAACATTGCCGCCGGCCCCGACAAGCGGGTGAAAATAGCCATGATAGGGAATGCCGTCAAAAGCCATTTCGGCCACAATCGACTGCCCCGCCATAACATCGTCAAGCACTTCGTCAAGCAAGGGCGCGCCAATATCGCGGCGGCCTGCCACGGGCGATGCCATCACGCTCTCGCCATCTTGGAAAATCATCACTCTTGCGTCAAAAACCCGTGCAAAATCGTCAACAAAGGCTTCGGTGGCCATATTTACATTGGCGGAAAGTGTACCGACAATTGTTCCGGCGTGCCAAATTGGCATTACGGAAGTTATCCCAACGGGAACGCCCGCCACAGATATGTAAACCGAAACGGGATTTCCGCCAAGTGCCGAGGCAACATGCGGATTAGCCAGCACCGAATCGCCATAATTGGCGGGAACATGTGTGCGAAGGACGACATTGCCGTCTGCGCCAACCAGCATAAAGGAGCTGACCTCAAAAGTTGTTCTCATCTCGTTTAGAAATGACATCAGCTCATCCCGCGCGGCAGCCGGATTAAGGTCGGCATTCCAGCGCAATAAATTCGTGATAAGGCCGCTGTCATTTGCGATATTCATGGCGGTTAGGCGCGAAATATCCTCAAAATCCGCCAGGCGCGCTTCGACGGTGCCCGCCGCCAAATCCACGCGTTTGTCTGTCATATCTCCCGCAAGATTGTGTGTTTCTATAGACACAAAAATGACGATGGCCGTAATCATTACAACAAAACTTAATATTATGGGGATAATAAGCTTGCTTTTTAAGCTGCTAAACATATTATTGACTCCCTTCAAAAAATATTTTTGTAAACTTTAGAAAAGCTTACCATATTTTCATTCTAACATAATAGCTAGGCAAAAGCAAGCATAAACATTTTTGAATCCGGCGGCGGTCGCCTCCCCCACGTCATTCCGCGCTCGACGCGGAATCCCCCGAATACCCACGTCATTCCGCGCTCGACGCGGAATCCCCCGCTAATGGCAGAAGATTCCCGCTTATCAAGGGAGTTACGGAGCAAGGGGCGCGGGCGCGAAGCGCAC
>JAITMQ010000103.1 GCA_031277225.1 Clostridiales bacterium
CAAAAGATTTGCGAGGATTTTTGTCGCAAGGCGAAGGCAGAAAAAGCGCAGTGTGCCAAGGGCACATAAGCTTTTTCTGCCGAAGCATTGCGGCAAAAAGACCGCAAAGATTTGGCAAGCTTTAGTTGGTGGAGCAATATAATGGGGGATTCCCGCTTTTGCGGGAATGACGGGGTGGCTCACTCGTCATTCCGCGCTTGACGCAGAATCCCCAACCAAATAGCGGCATAAAAAAACCGCCGACACGAATCGGCGGTTTTTTGTTTAGGATGAAATTATCTTTCTGCGGCGGCTATAGCGGCGGCGGCGGCTTCGATGATAGCGCGAGAGGTATAGGTGGCATCGGCCACAACATTAACCCCTGCGGTGCCGTTGTTAGCAACGATAGCATCGCGTACAGGCTGTGTCATAGGCCCTGCCCATGCGGCAGATTCGCCATGACTGGCAATTACTACGCTGAGGATATTGTTGGCATCTACAGTAATTTCGACGACAAGAGGAGTGGGAGTGAGGCCGCCCTCGTTACCGGGTACATGCGAGTAGGTGTTATTGCTGGTTCCGGTAAATGTGCCGGGGTTAAATCTTCCGGCAGGCGCTTCGGTTGGCGCTTCGGTTGGTGGCTCGCCGGCAGGCGGGTCTGTAGCAGCGGGGGTTTCGCCCGGAGCTTCAGGTGTAGTTGGCTCTTCACCTGGCTCTTCGCCTGGCTCTTCACCGGGCTCTTCGCCGGGTTCGGCAGCTACAAAGCCCACTCTGTCAAGAACTTCTTGAACAGCTTCCAAAACAGCCTCGGCGGTTACGGTTGCACCTGTTGCGGTGTCAATGCCTTCTGTGGACTGATTTGCAATAATTTGGTCAACAATCAAAGGATGCATGAAGTTTACAAACATTGGGGTTTCCATGTTAAAGTCAACATAGATGTCTTCAATGCGCTCATAATTAGGAGCAAAGTAAACTCTTACAAAGATTGGCTCGGTTCCGCGAGTGGCTCCGGGTTCTCTTCCGGCTTCGGCCCAACCGATTGCTTCGGCGGTATAAGGCCCATGCTCAAATGAGGGAGGCTCGATTGCAGGGGTTTCACCCGGCGGGTCTGTTGGAACGGCCGCAACTGCTCCGCGTTGCCATTGTACATCGGCGGGAAGATCCGCTAAAATGATGTTTAAGGCCGCAACGAAGGCATTGGCAGATACTGTTCCGCCTGTTTGTGTGTTAACGCCCGCAGTTCCGCGGTTTGCGAAAACTTCGTCAATAATTCCGGGATAGAACATGCTTACGAAAGGCATGTCTTCCGCATTCCAGTCGACAACGATGTCTGTGATGGTATTGCCGTCCATAACAACCTCAACCTGTACCCAGCTGTTATATCCGTCAGCGGTTGCAACAAGTGCTCCCGGGACGACTTCCGGCGGCGGCACGGGCCTTGAACAGGCCGCAAAGACCAAAACGGCAATAACCATGGCCATAAATAATGTTAACCTTTTTCTCATAAAAAATCTCTCTCCTTTTTAATTTTGCAGGGTCTTTTGACCCTTTATTTTTAGTTTTTCTAAATCAGATTATAACATTCTTTTTCAAAAAAGGCAAGGCTTTTTTGACAAATTTTTTCCAAAGTTTTTTATAGCAGGGACAAAATGCCGAGATGCAGGGGATAGAAGGCGTAAAAAGAATATTTTGCAACGGGATGTTTTGGGCCGGGCTTATTATTGTAGAAATATATACAAATGGCGGAAATTAGGGAGAAAACTATGAAGGGCAGGGGATGGGCCATATAGAATATAATCATGCCTGCGGCCACAAGCAAAGCGCGGCGCATTTTTGTTTGCGGATTTATGGCGTAAATTGCGAAAATGAAAATTACGCCAAATGTGCCAAAATCCGAGGAAATATAGTTTGCCAAAAGGGCGGTTGGAAGCGCCAAAATGGCGAATAGCGCCCTCCAATGGATTTTGTCGGTTTCGGCGGACAAGGCCCTGTAGATTGCGATTGCGGCCGCCCCTAAAAACAGCGTGTAAAACACATTTGTTCCGGCAAAAAAGTTTATTTCATTGCCAAAGGCCAGGTCGTAGGGGATTTCGGCGATTATGGCCAGAATTCCGAGGCGCGCAAGGTATTTTGTCATGCTGCTTGTATGTATACATCCCTGCGCAATAAGATATGCAAAAATTGGAAATGCTATGCGTCCTATATAACGAGTAATGAAATAAAGCGCAACAAATTCGCCGTTGTCTGCAAGGGGAAGCAGCAAAACAGCGCCAATATGGTCGGTTAGCATACTTACAACCGCAATAATTTTAAGCGTGAAGCCATTCATCTTTTGCGCGCAAATTTAGGCTTTGTCAGCTTTAGCGGGCGCGTACCCCGCCGCCTGCGCGCCGCCATTGACAGCGTGTAGACGATGAAGAATCCCAGCAAAACGATGATTGCGCTGAAGAAATTGCTAACCCAATCTCGGCCGGATTCTTGCGGCGGATTTTGTACATTTTGTACAGAACTAAATGTTTGCATAATTACCTCCCATGGCTTTGTAAGCAAAAATCGCTAAAATAGTCTTGCCGTCGACAATTTCGCCCGAAAGCACCATTTTCTCACATTCTTCAAGGCTATATCTCTCGACGCTGATGAATTCGTCGTAGTCCGTGGCCTGAATACCCTCAATCAAATTTTTGGCCAAAAATAGGTAGGTTTTGCCGCTACAAATCCCGATAGAACCCTGCCAGGCGCAGATTTTCGTAAGCGAGCCGGCTTTATAGCCAATTTCTTCCTCAAGCTCACGCGCGGCGCAAATTTCGGGTTCTTCGTTCTCATCCAAAATTCCCGCCGGAATCTCTAAAACCGCGCGCCCAACGCTGTGGCGATATTGCCGCACCAAAATTACATCGCCCTCGGAATCAATGGGCAAAATGGCGGCGGCATCGTGATTGTGGACGGTTTCACGGAAGGTGGTTTGGCCATTTGGTAAAGTTATTTCATCAACAACCAGATGCACCGCCCGCCCCTTAAAAATTTCTTTGGAATTGATTGTCGTATAAGGTTTCATGCGCAAACCTCCTAAAATTCGGCATTATTGGGCGTTCGCGGGAAGGGAATAACGTCGCGAATATTCGTCATGCCGCTGATAAACATGAGGAAACGCTCAAAACCAAGGCCAAAGCCCGAATGTTTTGCCCCGCCAAAACGCCGCAAATCCAGATACCAAGCCATTTCCTCGGTGCTGATGCCATTTTCTTCCATAACGGCCTTAAGCATGTCAAAACGCTCCTCGCGCTGGCTTCCGCCCACAATTTCGCCAATTCCCGGCACAAGCAAATCGCAGCCCGCAATCGTCTTGCCGTCGTCATTTCGCCGCATGTAAAAAGCCTTGATTTCCTTGGGATAATCGGTTACAAACACGGGCTTTTTGAACAGAATCTCGGAAATATAGCGTTCATGCTCGGTTTGCAAATCGCAGCCCCAACTGACGGGAAATTCGAATTTTTGGCCGCTATTCTGCAAGGCCTCAATCGCCTCCGTATAGCTGATTCGCCCAAAATCCGATTCTACCACGTTTTTAAGCCTGTCCAGCAGGCCTTTTTCGATGAACTTGTCGAAAAATGCCATTTCTTCGGGCGCGTGTTCCAGGCAATAGTTCGTGGTAAATTTTACCATGTCCTCAATCAAGGTCATGCAGTCGTCAAGGTCTGCAAAGGCAATTTCCGGCTCCAGCATCCAAAATTCCGCCAGATGACGGGTTGTATTGGAATTTTCTGCACGGAAAGTCGGCCCAAATGTGTAAACATCCCCAAAAGCAAGGGCATAGGCCTCTGCATTAAGTTGGCCCGTAACCGTAAGGCTAACATTTTTGCCAAAAAATTCCTCAGCCCCCGCCAGCGGGAACATTTCGCCCGCTCCCTCGGCATCCAAGCCCGTAATTACGGGCGAATGGACATATACAAAGCCCCTGTCGTTGAAAAATTTGTGCAGCGCAAAACTCGCAATCGAGCGCAGGCGAAAAACCGCCGAAAATGTGTTGGTGCGCGGCCGCAAATGCGCTATAGTCCGCAAATATTCAAAGCTGTGCCGCTTTTTTTGAAGCGGATATTCGGGCGGGGCCTCGCCTTCGATTGAAATTTCCGTGGCAGAAATTTCGAAGGCCTGTCCCTTGCCTTGACTTTCGACAAGCTTGCCGCGAACCCGCAAAGCCGCGCCCGCGCCGAGTTTTGCGACTTCGGCAAAATTTTCCAGCCGCTCCTCAAAGACTATTTGTATAGATTTAAAGTATGACCCGTCATTAAGTTCAATGAAGCCGAAATGATTATTGTCCCGCAAAGTGCGAACCCAGCCGCAAACCAGCAGCTCTTGCCCCAAAAACGCCTGCGAATCCCGAAAAATAGCCGAAATTTTAGTCCTCATATGCATCTCTCCAATCCTTTTCAACTATTATACACTATTTCGGACAAAATTTCCAATAAAATTTTTTCTGGATTTTTGTTGCAAGTTGTGGTAGAATTAAATGTTGAATGGAGGTAATTATGAGAGAAAAGTTGAGCAATACCGATATTTTGGGGATTTTGTGCGATGATTCGCTAAATAAATTCAAAGAGCGGCTGGGGCTGAATATGAGCCTCTCCGCGCTTATAAACGCAATTTTTCTTGTGTTTATGGGCGGCTATGTGATTTTGACAATTTTTGTAATTCATCCCGCCCTGCCGAATTTCACGGGCAATCAAGTAACCACCGACAATATAATTTTCGGTGTAATTGCCATGCTTTTTATACTATTTGTAGCATTTTTTCTTAAGCTTAACAGCGCGGCATCCGTTGTGGTCTGCCATGGCCCGCGCGACGCCGACATTCCGCCCGGTTTGGCCATAAAAATCCTATTCCGGCGGGCTTTTGGCGTGTTTTCCGTAACGGTGGCAAAATTCCTGATTATCACCGCAATTTTTGGAATTTTTGGGCTGTTTTGGCTGTTAAACCTTGATAATTGGGCGATTTGGGGCATTATTTTCGTGGCTCTAGTGGCGACGTTAATTTTCTATCGAAGCTTAACTTTCTTTGCTACAACCTTGTCCATAATAGAGAAAAAATATTTCTTCGGCGCAATTTTCGCAAGCGCAAAACTCGTCTTTAAGCGCGGATTTGTCAGAATCCTTTCGATAACAACGCTTATTTCAATCGTCAACGCGCTCCTATTTTTCGGCATTTTCTACGCCCTGCACGCCCTAATTTCCCCGCGCGAATTGCTGTCCGAGATGGATTTGTTCAGCCTGTATTTTATTTTATTCGACCCATTGTTTTATTCCATAATTTTACTGGCCTGCATACCCTTGATTTTCCTGGCTCCGCGCCTAAATCTCATCGCTCTAAGCTTCTACAATCCGCCCGATATTATCGCCCCGCGCGCCGGCTTGGGCAGTCGCACCCTCGCCGTAATCGTGGATTTTTTAATACTCATAGTAGCATTTTTCGCCGTCTACCTGCTCGCCCTCTTCGCTTTGGGGCTAAATTTCAACCTCGAAAATATTAATATTGGCGTAGCCGCAGTCTTGATTTTGGCCTATTTCTTCCTGTTTATGCTCTATAATATCTACTTTGAAGTTATGAATTTTGGACAAACTCCGGGTAAACGCCTCATGTCCCTGCGGGTAACCACCGAGGACGGCGCGCCTGTAAAATTATTACAGTCGATATTACGAAATATACTAAGAATTTTAGATATTGTAAGTTTCATTGTGATTCTAATTGACCGGAAACATCACCGTTTGGGGGATGTGCTGTCCTATACGAAGGTCTGTTTTGCGATTGAGGAAATCAACGACGAGGAGGTGGGCGACGATGTATGACGACAAAATTTTGCTACAAGCGCAAAAGCCTGCGCGCTATATCGGCAACGAAATAAATATGGTGCGCAAAGACCTCGCAAATGTCGATATTCGCTTTGCTTTCGCCTTTCCGGACGTGTATGAGGTCGGCATGTCGCATAATGGATTGCAGATTTTGTATGCATTATTTAATAGACGCAAAGATGTTTTTTGCGAGCGGGTTTTTGCGCCATGGGTCGATATGGAGGCGATTATGCGCGAGCAGGGCCTGCCGCTTAAAAGCCTTGAAACCTATAGCGAACTAACAGATTTTGACTTTATTGGATTTACCTTACAATACGAAATGACATATACAAATATCTTGAATATACTTGATTTGGCGGGAATTCCCCTGCGCGCCGCCGAGCGCAACGACAGCCATCCGATAATTTGCGCGGGCGGCCCTTGCGCCGTAAATCCCGAACCTTTGGCCGATTTTTTCGACTTTTTCTTTATTGGCGAGGCGGAGGAAAAATTTGACGAAGTTTTTGACCTCTATAAGGCTCACAAAGGCGGCAAACCGGCGTTTTTGGAGAAATTGGCCGCCCTTGACGGAATTTATGTGCCCGCATTTTATGATGTGGCATACCACGAAAACGGCACAATTGCGGCATTTACGCCCAATAATCCCGCCGCGCCCGCCACGGTTCAAAAAGTCTTTGTCAAGGACATGAATACGGCCTTTTACCCCGAAAAAATGCTGGTTCCGCTGATGGAAACCGTGCATAATCGCGTTGCGCTGGAGATTTTTCGCGGCTGTGTGCGGGGTTGCCGTTTTTGTCAGGCGGGCTTCATTTATCGGCCATACCGCATGAAAAATGTCGACATTTTGTATAGTCAAGGCAAGCAGCTTTTAGAATCAAGCGGCCATGACGAAATCTCGCTTCTCTCCCTTGCAACCAACGATTATCCCCATTTGGCCGCCCTTGTCGACAGGCTGAACGACAGCTTTGCGGACTCCCATGTCAGCATTTCCCTGCCCTCTCTGCGAATTGACGCCGCCAATCGCGCCGTGCTGGAAAAGATACAAAAAGTTCGTAAATCTAGCTTAACTTTTGCGCCCGAGGGCGGAAGCCAGAAAATGCGCGACATTATCAAGAAAAATATTAGCGAGCGGGAAATTTTCGAAGGCGCGCGGCTGGCCTTCGAAGGCGGCTGGGACAGGCTTAAACTCTACTTTATCGTCGGTTTGCCGGGCGAGGAGGAGGGCGATTTGGAAGCAATTGGCAAGCTGGCCGCCGACCTTGTGGAAATTTATTACAGCCTTCCGCCCGAAAAACGCCGCAGGCCGCCCGGAATCACGGTTTCAACCTCATGCTTCGTGCCCAAACCCTTCACGCCCTTCCAATGGTTTCCACAAAAATCCGCCGCCGATTTTATGGAAAGACAACAAATAGTTAAGAAATCAATCCGCTCTAAAAGAATTTCCTATAAGTATCATGACGCGGATTTATCGGTTTTAGAGGGTACGCTAAGCCGCGGCGACAGGCGGATTGGCGCGCTGATTGAGCGGGCATGGCGGCTGGGCGCGCGTTTTGACGGCTGGAGCGAGCATTTTTCCCGCGAAATTTGGCGACAGGCCTTTGAGGACACCGGCCTCTCCATGGATTTCTACAATTTTCGACAGCGAGAGTATGACGAAATTCTGCCCTGGGATTTCATTGACATTGGCGTTTCCAAGGCCTTCTTGAGGGAGGAGGATGAAAATGCTCGACCCTAAGAGTGCATATTTTAGATACCGAGTGTATTATTCCAAGGACGGCCCGGCGCGATTTATTGGCCATTTAGACCTGCAAAGCCTGTTTTCAAAGGCTTTAAAGCGGGCGGGGCTACCCGTGGCCTATTCGCAAGGTTTTAACCCGCATCAGCTGCTTTCCGTGGCATTGCCGCTGCCGCTCGGAATGGCGGGCTTTTGCGAACTTTTTGAAATCTACCTCACCACGGAAGTAAATATCACCGACATGACAAAAAGTTTGAACGAGCAAATGCCACAAGGCCTCAAAATCCTTGAAATTCAGGAAGTTTCCGCCTTGGGCAAGTCCGCCGCCGCGCTGGTTCACGCCGCAATTTACTCGATAGAGTTTCCGGGCGAAATTAAGTATGAAGCAACCCTTGACGGCATAATTGATATTAAAATTTTAAATACAAATTGCATAGAAGCAACTTTAGCCGCCGGTTCTAAAAAAAATTTGAAACCGCAAATTTTTGCGCCGGGGGCAATCAAACATGAAAGAAAGGGGCTTTTGCTGTGAGGAAAATTTTGGTAAGTAGGTTAAATGGAGGCAATGCCACGGCTTTGGTTGAAAATGGCAAGCTTGTGGAGTTTTTGCGGGATTATGGCGAGGAATCGTTGACGGGTAATATTTACCTCGGCGTGGTAAAAAAAGTAACGGGAGGCTTTATTTTCCTGGACATTGGGCAGGAACGCCAGGCCTTTTTGGACACCAAGGACAGCCGAGAACGGCGGAATTTTCCGCCCGGCAAGCCGCCCGCCAAACCCGGCGACATACTTTTAGTGCAGGTTTTGAAAGACGCTGTGGGTAATAAGGGCCCGAATGTAACCTCCTCAATCGCCTATACCGGGCGGTATATCATGATTTTCGAGTCGCTTGATGCCGACAAGGTGAATGTGTCGAAAAAAGTCGAGTGCTACGACGAAATTAAGCGCCTCAAATTTTTGGTGCAAAAGGCACTTTCGCCCGGATTTTCGGCGGTTGTGCGCTCTGCGGCCAATTTTAAGAAAAAGGAATATATTGAGTCGGAAATCGAAATGCTCATGGAGCGTTGGTCGGATAACTTTGAATGTCGGCAAAATCGGGCTCCGGCGACGCTTTGGGCGCGTTCGGGGCTGGTGAAAACCCTCATGGAAATTGCGCAGGAGGATATTGACGAAATCGTAATCGACGATATGGCGGCGTTTTCCGCCATTCAAAAGGAATTTATCGCGCTTTATCCCGATTTTGAAGATAAATTGACATTTTACGACAAATCCGAGGGAATTTTTTCGGCCTACTTCGTAAAAACGCAAATTGACAAGCTGTATGAAAAGCGGGTTTGGCTGAAAAGCGGGGGCTTTATCGTGATTGAGCAGACCGAGGCTTGTGTAGTTATTGATGTTAACACAGGGAAATTTCAGAGCAAGGGCGGCGAAACGGCAAAACTTGCCCTAAACCTTGAAGCGGCGGCGGAAATCGCCTATCAGCTGCGCCTGCGCAATCTCTCGGGCATCATAATAATCGACTTTTTGCGTATGCTATCAAAGCAGGATATGCACAGGCTGCTGGAATATTTGGAATTGGAGCTGCATAAAGACCGAATTCCCGCGCTTTTGGTGGGCATGACGACTTTGGGGCTGGTAGAAATTACCAGAAAAAGGGTGCGCAAGCCACTTGCAAGAAATTGAGGAGGAAAATTATGGATACACCGAATAGGCCCAATGCCTTCATGTTTTTCCTGATTTTATTCAGTTTTGTGGGGCAATTGATTTTGGGATTTGCGCTGGCATTTTATTCCATAATGCGCGATGTGGCGGAAACAGGCTATTTGTCGCCGAATGTCTACGACATGGCAATGCCCGGTATGCCCATATGGCTTTTGATAATAATTTCACAAGTTGTATTTATTGGCATACCCTGTGTTGTTTATCTGATTATGCACCGCGGCAGAATTCGCGAAATTTTGCCGCTTAGGAGGCTTGGTGGCAAAAATTTCCTAATGGTTACGGGCATGTCAATCGCCATAATCCCGGCGGTTTTGTTGCTGAGCATGATAACTTCGACAATTTTCGGCAATGCGCTGGAGGGCATGATGGACGGCCTGGTGGACGAGGGCGGCCTCATTCTCGTGCTGATTTTAATCCCGATTTTGCCGTCAATTTTCGAGGAAGTGGCCCTGCGCGGAATCGTTTTTTCGGGCTATACGCGGGTTAAAATTTTCACGGCCGCCGTGGTGAATGGCCTGTTTTTCGGGATTTTGCATATGAATTTCAATCAATTTTCATATGCATTTGTGATTGGCTTTCTGATGTGTTATTTTATATGGTACACAAAGTCGCTATGGGCGCCTGTTTTATGCCATTTTGTCATCAATGGAATAAATTCCCTTTTAGGGTATATCGGCATGAATTTGGACCTTGAGGGACTGCAGGAGGCGGCCACGGACGCCGCGCAGGGCGTCAACCTCACTGCGACACAGCAATTACTCTTTGATTTCGCGGTTTATGGCGTGATTGCGCTACTATTTGTTGGTATTTTTATAGCGATTTACATTCCGTTTAAGCGGCATAATTTGGCGCGAAATGAGGCGGAGGGCGTGGTTACGGACACATATGCCGCTGCTAAGGCCGCAGGCGAACCCGTGCCAAAGGCCTTGACTTGGGGCTTTTCGGCAACTTTGGGGCTTGGCCTCTTTCTAATGATTTCAATGCAATGGGTGATTTAGTGAAATTTGTGATTATTGGCGGGATTTCTGAATATGATGTGCAGGTTATGGCGCAGGTCTTCTTCCACCATTTGCCATTTGAAATGGTGGAAGAAGTGCCTAATCATGGGCTTTGTTTGCATGTCGAAATTTGCGGCACGGGCGAAGTAACCGCAACGCTATTTGATTCCGGTAGCATGATTGCACAGAATACCGCCACCGGAGCGAAGCCCGTCGCCCTCGCGATTTACCGCGTTTTGGCTGAATTTACGGGCTATAGGCCGCCTTGGGGTCTGCTGACGGGAATACGCCCTGTTAAGTTAATTTCAGCGATGAATAGTAGCGGGCTTGGCCGCAAAGAGGCCGTTTCCGCCATGATTTCGCGATATTTGGTGGACGAAACGCGGGCGGAACTTTGTGCGGATGTGGCGGCGGTGCAGGCGCGGATTATGCAGGCTTCGCCGCAAAATTCCGTGAGCATCTATATTTCCGTGCCTTTCTGCCCCACAATTTGCCATTATTGCTCCTTTTCGGCCTATCCCGTGTCGAAATTTGGCAACCGCATGGAAGCCTATCTTGCGGCTCTACTCGCGGAAATCGCGTATCTTGGTGAAATTTGTCGAGGACGGCCCGTGGAAAATATTTACATAGGCGGCGGCACACCTACCGCCCTTGATGTGAAGAATTTTCGGATACTTTTGGAAGCAATCGACAGGGCGTTCGACACGGGAAAAGCCCTTGAATACACGGTTGAGGCGGGTCGGCCGGACACGGTTTGCGCGGAGAAGCTGGCCCTCATGCGGGATTTTGGCGTAGGGCGAATTTCCATAAATCCCCAAACGCTTAAGGGCGAAACTCTGCGCAAAATCGGGCGCGGGCATACTGTTAGTGAATTCCATGAAGCATACAATTTGGCGAAAAGCTTCGGCTTTGAACATATCAATTTCGACCTAATTTTGGGGCTTCCCGACGAAACTCTCGCCGATATAGAGGCCACTTTTTCGGGAATTTGCGCCCTTAACCCGAATTCCGTAACCATCCATAATTTGGCAATTAAGCGCGCCTCAAAATTCCACACAGACATTCCGCAGCTTCAAAAACAGACCGACATGCTTGCGCTAAGCCGCGAATTTATGGGATGCGCGGGACTTGTGCCATACTATTTGTATCGACAGAAAAATTCTCCCGGTAATTTTGAAAATGTGGGTTATAGCAGGCCGGGCTTTGAGGGGCGTTACAATATCCATATGATGGAAGAAACCCGCTCGGTGCTGGCGGCGGGTTGCGGCGCAATCACGAAATTGGTGGATTTGGAGGCCAATCGAATCGAAAGAATCGTGAATTTGCGGGATTTGGACCAATATATTCAGCGGGTGGACGAGATGATTGCACGAAAGGGTGATATTTTTGGATAAATCGGCGTGTTTTTCGGGGCATAGAGAGGCAAATTTCGACAAGGATTGCACCGAGGCGGACGGCATTTTGAGCGCGCGACTTGCAAATGCCATAAAAGCCGCCTATGACAACGGTTTTCGGCGTTTTTACAGCGGCATGGCGCGCGGTTTTGACATAATTGCCGCCGAGGCCGTTTTGCACGAAAAAAAGACGCGAAGCCCCGATATTTCCCTTATTTGCGCCATTCCTTTTGAGGGCCAGGAGGACGCATGGGATCGCAGTTGGCGCAAGCGCTATGACAAAATTCTGCGCGAGGCCGACGACAAAATTGTATTAAATGAAAAATACATAACAGGTTGTTATCATGAAAGGAATCGCTATTTAGTGGACAATTCGCAACTTTTGATTTGTTTTTACGCGGGAAAATCGGGCGGAACGCGCCATACATATGAGTATGCCCTAAAAAAGGGGCTGGAAATTGTTAATATTTGGGAGGAATTATCGTGAGCGGGCAGGTGGATTATAGCAAATACAAATTGGGGCTGAAAAAGAAGTCGAAAATTGGCAGTAAGGACGATATTGTGCGGATGGCCGCGCCCAAGGCGGCCCAGGCACTTTACAATATTTTACATATCGGCCCGCGGCTGATTTTGCGTTCGGTTTACATGATTATGCGCGCAAATATCATAACGCGGCTGATTTCCGTGATTGTTCTGGTGATTTTTGACGTTTTCGCGCTGGCGCGGCGGCGCATTTCCGTCAAACAATTCGCCATAAATGTTGCCCTGGCATTGATGCTTTTAGTCGGCGGAACGGCGGGTTGGTATTTCGGAAATGGCGTAATTGGCGGGCTTTTCGAGAGTACGCTTGTGGCGATAATTTTCGGAATTATTGGCGCGGCTCTACTTGGCGTGGCGCTTGGCGCAATGTTGGAAAAAATAATTAAACGCTTTGTTAAAGATGATACAGAGGATATGCTTGAAATTTGTAACCGTGTGTTTTGCGAGCTGGCCGAAAATTATGCCCTAAGCGGCGAGCAGGCGCAAAAAGCCGCCGAAATTATCGAAATTGACGCATCAACGGTGAAAAAAATGTATGCAAGCCCCGACAAAACCGCCTATGCGTGCGGCCTTATCGAGCCTTGCCTAAAGGAGATTGTGAGCGATGAAGGATAAAAAAGAGTTGAGCAAAATCGCAAGAATCGGCCTAATCCTGCTGGCCGTAATCGTGCTTGGAATCTGGTTTTTTGTATTCGTGTTACGGCCGGTTTTGGGAATATAGCAAACCCTCCCGAAATGGGAGGGTTTTTTGTCTACTTTTTGTCATCTTTTTTGTCATCTTTGGTGTCGGCGGGGGCTTCATCTTTTTGCAGCGAGGTTGTGGGGGATTTTATGCCCGCAATGTCGCTTTTGCGCACCCACACGCGCAGGCCGCGATTTTCGCCAAACTCAATCAAGAAGGCGTCCGCGCTTTGACCCACAATTTTGCCGTAAAAGCCGCTGGTTGTGATGATGCTGTCGCCTGTGCGCAGGCCGGCCTGCATTTCGCGCACCTGCTTTTCGCGCTTTCTTTGCGGGCGAATGAGCAACATCCACATGCCGACGATAATTAAACCCCATAGAATCAGGGTTGTTGGCGTAAAAAAGCCGGGACTTGCCACAGGTTCGGCGGGTTCGCCGTTATAGCCGACGGTTTCTTGAGTTGGCGGGGGCGCGCCGCCGCCTATAATCTCGACTTCTCCGGCATCGTCTGCACCATCGTTGCCCCAATATCCTTCGGGCAACGTTGTTTCGGTAAATGATACAAAATTATTCATTGAAATTCTCCTCTTCATTTATTTTGCGCCTTTTGCTCGTAGTTAGCATAACGAATTTGCGCGTCAATTTTGGCTTGTTCAAACAAATCCTCGGCAATGTCAGGGAAGGCGATTTTCAGGGCATTATAGCGGCCTTCCGTGCGGAGATATTCGATAAAATCGCCCGTGGGCGGCTTAGAATCCAGCACGAAGGGATTTTCGCCCGCCTCAATCAGCGCGGGATTATAGCGATAGAGATGCCAATAACCCGCCTCTACAGCGCGCTTCATCTGATTTTGCGTATTGGTCATGTCAATCCCTTGGGCAATGCAGGGCGAATAGGCGATTATCAGCGAAGGGCCGTCATGCGCCTCGGCCTCCAAAACAGCCTTAAGCAGCTGGCTATAATTCGCGCCCATGGCCACCTGCGCCACATAGACATAGCCATAATTTATGGCCATAAGCCCCAAATCCTTTTTGCGGATTTTTTTGCCGCCGGCCGCAAATTTGGCAACGGCCGCCGTGGGCGTGGATTTTGAGGACTGGCCGCCCGTGTTGGAATAGACCTCTGTGTCAAAAACCAGCACATTAATATTTTCGCCGGAAGCCAGAACGTGGTCAAGCCCGCCATAGCCGATGTCGTAAGCCCAGCCGTCGCCGCCGAAAATCCAGGTAGACTTCTTGCGAAGCATGTCGTTATTATTGCGGACATGGTCAAAAAGCGCGGCAAGTTCGGGATTAACATCTCCGAGGCTCTCAATTGCCTTAAGAAGGGCTTCCGAAGCTTTGGCGGATTTTTCGCCGCAATCCATATGCTCAAGCCAAGTTTTGGCCGCAGATTTGAGCGACTCGCCCGCGTGCGAGTTTTCGACAATTTCAGCGATTACTGCCGCAAGCTTTTTGCGCCGCTCGGAAATCGCCAAATGCATTCCCATACCAAATTCCGCCGCGTCTTCAAAAAGCGAATTTGCCCAGGCGGGCCCGTGGCCGCGATGATTGGTTGTATAGGGCGTTGAAGGCGCGGACGCGCCCCAAATTGACGAACAGCCCGTGGCATTGGCGATATACATTCTGTCGCCAAAAAGCTGGGTTATAAGCTTTGCATAGGGCGTTTCACCACAGCCCGCACATGCGCCCGAAAATTCCAGAAGCGGCGTATTATATTGGCTTCCGCGAACGGTGTCGATTGTCATGGGGTTTTCCTTCGGCGAAAGCGCAAGCGCGGCATACCAATTTGCCATTTGCGCATAGCCGCGCTCCGGCTCTAAAGGCAGCATTTCCAAGGCCTTTTGACCCTTTTTGCCGGGGCAGACCTTAACGCAACTTGTGCAACCCGTGCAGTCCAGGGCGGACAGCTGGATTGAGAGTTCGTGGCCATCAATACTCGTGGGCTTGGTCTTAAAGCCGTCGGGTTTGGCCGCAATCTCCGCTTCATTCAGCAAAAACGGCCGAATTACCGCATGAGGGCAGACATATGAGCATAGATTACAATCTATACAATTTTCGGGAATCCAATTCGGCACAAAGGCCGCAATTCCGCGCTTTTCAAAGGCGGATGTGCCCTGCGGGAAGGTGCCGTCCTCGCGGCCGACAAATGTCGACACGGGCAAATCATTGCCTTTGTCGGTAATAATCGGAAAGACGACATTTTCAATGAAATCCGTGCCGCCTTTGGCGTGTACAATGGGGTCGGCAAGGGCAATTTCGTCGTCGGGCAGATTTGCCCAAGCCGGGGGCACATCGACCTTAACAAAGCCCGTAAGTCCGGCATCCACGGCGGCATTATTCATGTCGACAACCTTTTGCCCGCGCTTAGCATAGCTGTCGAAATTTGCCTCTTTCATGTATTTCACGGCATCCTCAATCGGAATAATCTCGGTAAGCTTAAAAAACGCGGCTTGCAGCACGGTGTTGACCCTATGGCCCAAACCCAGGCTGCGGGCGATTTTTCCTGCGTCAATCACATAAAATTCGACATTTTTCTGCGCCAGCGCGCGCTTTACGCGATTGGGAAGCGCGGCATCAAGCTCCTCGGGCGAGTGGTGGCAATTATACAAAAAGACCCCGCCCGCTTTTAGGTCGCCCAAAATGTCAAATTGATGAATATAGGCCTCATTATGACAGGCCACGAAATCGGCGGTCTTGACAAGATAAGTAGAGCGAATCGGCGTGTCGCCAAAACGCAGATGCGTTGTGGTTAAACCGCTGGTTTTCTTGGAATCCATGGTCATATAGCCCTGCACGAATTTATTCGTATGGTCGCCAATGATTTTAATGCTGTTTTCGCTTGCGCCAACCGTGCCGTCGCCGCCAATGCCCCAAAACTTGCAATTTGTCGTGCCTTCGGGCGTAACGGCAATCTCCTCGCCAACCTCCAGCGACAAATGCGTAACATCATCAACTATACCGACAGTAAAGCCCGTCTTAGGCTTGTCCGCGTCCAAATTCTCATAAACGGCCAGAATTTGGGCGGGGGTTACATCCTTAGAACCCAGGCCATATCGCCCGCCGACAATTTCATATTGCCCCGCGCGGCCCATTTGGTGGACGGCGGTGCAAACATCTTGATAGAGCGGTTCGCCAAGGCTGCCGGGTTCTTTGCAACGGTCTAAAACGGCGATTTTCTTGACCGTTTCGGGAATTGCGCGAATCAAATGCTGTGCCGAGAATGGCCTAAAAAGGCGAACCACAACAAAGCCGACTTTCTCGCCCTTTTTGCCCAAAAAGTCCACGACTTCCTTAATTGTTCCGCTGGCAGAGCCCATGGCTACAATAATTTTTGTAGCATCCGGCGGGCCGTAATAGTCAAAAAGATTGTAATTTTTGCCTGTCAATTCGTTGATTTTCTGCATATATTCTTCAACAATGCCGGGCGTTGCGTCATAAAAACGATTGGCCGCCTCCTTGCCCTGGAAGAAAATGTCGGGATTTTGCGCAGTACCCCGCGTTACGGGATGTTCGGGATTTAGCGCGCGCGCGCGGAATTCGCGAATGGCCTCGTGGTCTGTCATGGCGTGTAAATCTTCATAATCCAGCACGGAAATCTTTTGAAGCTCGTGAGAAGTGCGGAAGCCGTCGAAGAAATGCACAAAGGGAACGCGCGCCTTGAGCGTTGCTAAATGGGCGACTGCGCCCAAGTCCATGGCCTCGTGCACGGCGCTTGATGCCAAAATTGCAAAGCCCGTCTGACGCACGGCCATAATATCCGAATGGTCGCCAAAAATCGACAGGGCATGACCCGCCAGCGCGCGCGCCGAAACATGTATAACGCATGGCAAAAGCTCGCCTGCGATTTTATACATATTCGGAATCATCAGCAAAAGCCCCTGCGAAGCCGTATAAGTCGTCGTCAGCGCGCCCGCCTGAAGCGAGCCGTGAATAACGCCCGCGGCCCCGCCTTCGGACTGCATTTCCTGCACGCGCACAATATGGCCAAACATATTCGTGCGCCCTTTTGCGGCCCACACATCCGTGGTTTCCGCCATGGCCGACGAGGGCGTAATTGGGTAAATTCCCGCAACTTCGGTGAAAGCATAGGACACATAGGCGGCGGCGGTATTGCCGTCCATTGTCTGCATTTTTTTCTTATTCATCTAAAACTCCTTCCATTTTTTCGCTCGTTTTTCTATAATCATACTATTATACCAAAAATTTTTAAAAAGAACAAGCCAAATATAGGGATAATTTTGGGAATTTTACAAATAATATTTCTACCTAGACTATAAAGGAGGGCGGAATCATGGATGACAGGCAAAATTGCGCACAATCCAACAGAGAAGCGGGAGAATCCGCAAGCAAGGCAATGAATAAATTTCGCTTCGAGGCGGGGGGAGAGCTTGCGCCGTCGCTGTTGACGGGCTATAGAGATGGCATATCGCTGGGAGGTTTTGCCACGGGCGGTTCGTTTTCGCGCAGCTATCTGGTGCGTCGAATGATTGAGGCGCAGGAGAAGCAAATGGAAAATCAAGGGAAATAGTACTCATCCACGGCTGAAGCCGTGGATGAAATTTTGAATTTTGAATTTTGAATTTTGAATGTGGTCGTCATGCCGGGCTTGACATATGCCGTCATTCCGCGCTTGACGCGGAATCCCCTGCCGTTGGTAGGGGATTCCCGCTTTTGCGGGAATGACGTTTTTCGCGCGTCCGACTTTGGCTTGCGTTTTGCTGACAAGTTCGCCGGCACTTCCGTCATTCTGCGCTTGACGCGGAATCCCCCCAACAAAGGCGGGGGATTCCCGCTTTCGCGGGAATGACGGAATACCCAAAAAACGCCGACACCGCTATGCATTTCGCGCCTTAGGGTGCTAAGTGGCCAGCCTTCGACATTTTTCGCTAAATCTTCCCTTAACGAGCTTGCGACCAAAACATTGCCGCAGTCCGTAATGCCGTAAATTACGACGATATGACCGCCCATGCCGTCGGGATTAATTGTAAAAATGCCCTGATTGCCCGAATGGGCGGCGGGGCTGTTTTGCGATTGCACCGAGGTTATAATCATAGCGCCGCTGCGCAAAGCCTCCGCGATTTCCGCGTCATTATTTATGGGAATTGCCCGATAATTCAGGCCAAAATGGTCATGGGTGCTTTGGCTTGTAAAAATCGCGTGAGAGCTGCCGATGCCGGCAATATAAAATCGCCCGCCCCAATTGGCCACATAGCAGGGCAAAATTTCGCGGCCGCCAAGGGTTGAGGCCACCATGGCAATGGCCGTCGGCCCACAGCCGCCCTGCGCCATGGTAAACGAGCCAAACATGACATCGGCCCAGCGGGGGTCGCGTTGCGAAAAATAGACCAAACCTTGATTTGTCGGACTTTCGCAGACTTCGCCATATTCGCCATAGCAAGTCATTCCGATTAAAACGGCCATGGCCGCCGCAATTAAAAACCGCATTTAAGCCTCCCAAACATTGAATTTCTTCATATCGACCCGCCCGTCGGGCAAAAATTTTACGCCCTCGGCCTCAAGCTCCGCCCTGCGCATGGCGGCATAATCGCCGCCGGTTATTGCGCCGTCGGCCATAACCACGCGCCACCAAGGAAGCCCCTCGGGGCAATGGCGCATGGCCCAGCCCACCTGGCGCGCGCCGCGCGGCTTGCCCAATTCGCGGGCAATCTGCCCATAGCTCATAACCCGCCCATGCGGAATCCGCGCAACCACCTCGTAAACCTGTTCAAAAAAAGTATTAATTTAATTCACCCCACACTTGGTATTCCGCTTATCACGGCAATTTCACCAGCCCTTCGACATACATTTCGTTTAAGGCCATAATCGCCCCGATTCTGCCGTGGTGCCAGGTTAGGCCGCCTTGCACATAGATGTCATAGGGCGGGCGGATTGGGCCGTCTGCGCTCAGCTCGATTGTCGAACCTTGCGTAAAGCTTCCCGAGGCGGAAAT
>JAITMQ010000108.1 GCA_031277225.1 Clostridiales bacterium
GATGACCATTTGCGACAAGCTTCGCCGCGCCGTCAACGGGGAGCATCCCTGCGGGTGCGGGGATGACCCTTGAGAATGTCGTTATAATCGTCATTTTCCGGGAGCATCCCTGCGGGTGCGGGGATGACTACCCTCGAAAAACCAATCATGTTCCGCAGGAAGGAGCATCCCTGCGGGTGCGGGGATGACGCCTTTTTCTTGCGCGTCATTTTGACGGGCTTGGGAGCATCCCTGCGGGTGCGGGGATGACTTGTGATACAATAAACCCCGTTTCTAAATGCGAGGAGCATCCCTGCGGGTGCGGGGATGACGTCTAAGTGAGACGGAATTTGTGCAATACCCGAGGAGCATCCCTGCGGGTGCGGGGATGACCGTCTTTACGAATTGCCCATGCACCCATATAGGGGAGCATCCCTGCGGGTGCGGGGAGGACGGAGATTCGCGACCGTGAGAAGAATGTTATGCAGGAGCATCCCTGCGGGTGCGGGGATGACTATATGAGAAGGGGGTATAATTAATGTCGCAAAGGAGCATCCCTGCGGGTGCGGGGATGACAAGCTGACCCTCTTGACCGCCCGTCATCTTTAAGGAGCATCCCTGCGGGTGCGGGGATGACTTCCGCCCCACGCCTGGCGGCATTGGCGGCATAGGAGCATCCCTGCGGGTGCGGGGATGACAAGAGCCAAAGCCCTCTAAGGTTATGGTGTTAGGGAGCATCCCTGCGGGTGCGGGGATGACTCAGAATCAGCGGCTGGAGTGTGATGGCGTTTAGGAGCATCCCTGCGGGTGCGGGGATGACCCTTTTGAACCTCGCTTGGATATGGAGAGGGTAGGAGCATCCCTGCGGGTGCGGGGATGACCCCGCAACCACAAGCACGGCCTTGACTGCGCTGGGAGCATCCCTGCGGGTGCGGGGATGACACTAATTAAACTCCCTAATCACGGCCACTCCTCATTTTGCTCCTGCCAATTTTATTAGGTTTTGATAGAGCTGCGCTGTGGTTTTACAGTCGGCCGCGTTTTTGCCCGCGGCGGAATTGGGCGCGGCTATATTAAAATGCTCCGCCAGCGTCGGCAATTTATAATTCGGCAGGCCTTTAAGCAACCTGCGCGAAAGCGCCAATGTATCAATCAGCCGATTTCTAAAAGCAGGCAAGCCCAGCCTCACACAAGCCGCCACAAGAAAATCCTTGTCAAAATCAACATTATGCGCGACTATGGGCAAATTCTCGATAAAGCGAAAAAGCCCGGCAATTGCAATGTCCGGTATTTGTCCGTATTGCATTATTTGGGCCTCTGTAAGGCCGCTTATTTCCAAGGAACGGGTATTTACAGGGCCTTGCGGGATAACTATGGCGTGAAAGCTGTCCACTTCGGCGTGATTGCTGAATTTTAAGGCACCAATCTCCACGATATGGTCTTTTTCGGGCGAAAGACCCGTGGTTTCAAGGTCAAGCACTATATAATCGCAAGGATAATCGAGCTTGCTTTTCGTTTTCGCAAAATGTTTAGCCGTGCGCATTTTAGCGGCCGCGCTAAAGCCTGTCTTTGGTTGCTTGTCGGCCTGCTTTTCCGCGAGAAAGCGGCTGTTTGGCCTAAGCATAAGCTTTAGACCGTCAAAATCCATGGGCTGCCAAGTGTCGCCATGCACATAAAAGCCCAGCCTCTGTTCGTTATTTGTGCTATAGACCATTATGGCGCGACCGCCTGTGCTGTATTTAACAATTCTTTGCCAAATTATGCCGCGAATTCGGGCATTTAAATGACCTACAAAGCAGCCCGGCGAAATTTCTAAAAGCCATTTAGTCAAATCGCCCCGGAGATTTTTGGGGCAGTCCGTCAAGCTTATCACAACCATTTGCTAGTCCTCCAAAATCTCACCATAGCCCAATTCCTCGCCTTCGTCTTCGTCAAGCTCATCTTCGCGGCCATAAGACATCCCGCTTTTAACCGCATCTTGTTTATCGTCCCAAAGGTGCAAAATGTCCACATCGGGGACATCCGCATCTTCAATATGAAGAAGCAAGTGAATGTCTTTAACCATTTGCGCAAGCAATTTCATATTGCTGATTTTATCGCGCACGGCGCGCCTTGTCAGCGCGCCTATATCCTCGCTTTCCGAATGGGCGGCCGCAATTTCAAAGGCTATGGGAATTGTTAGGCTTGCCTTGTAAAGGTCTGCGACATCGTAGACAAAAGAGCGTTCATGCCCCGAATGTATAAAGCCCAGCGCGGCGGAAAGCCCAAGGGCGACAATTGCAGAATGGGCCAGGCCGTATAAGCAGGCGTGCGCCGCCGACAGGGCTTTGTTTACAGGCGTTCCCGCCTCAAAATCGTCGGGGTCATATACCCTGCCACTCCAGGCAACGCCCGTAATTTTTGAAAATTTCCGATAAGTTGCCCGAATTCTTGCGCCCTCTTTGCCGCGCAGCTGTTGCATTCCCAAATTCGACACATCTTCATCGGGAAAGCGCAAAGCATACATTTTGCGGGCGACGGCAAGGCGGGAGCGCGTGTTTGAAACAAGGGCGGCCTGTCTGACAATCATTTTTGAGGAATGGGTTAAGGGGCGGCCATGGGCATAATAACGTACGCCATATTCGCCAACCCATATTATGGTAATTCCCATATCGCCGACAAGCTCGACGGCTCTGTGGGTAATTTTCGTTCCCGGGCCAAGCAAAAGGACGGACAAGGTGGCGGCTGGCACATGAACAACGCCCCTCATATCCGCTATGGTTACGGCATTGTCGGCGCGATTTATGACGCAACGCTCTACATACAAAAAAGATATGCGCTCTTTTATTTGCGAAATGGATTGAAGCTTGGGCTTATTTGCGCTAATTTTCATATGTGTGCCACCGTCAACAGGCCAAATCCATATGCCTTTGCGCGGCCAATGCCTTGAGTGAGGCTCTTAATGAAAAGCTCTCTATCCGTAACCGTCAGAAAACCCTCATAAACCGCCATAGAAAAGCTCACTCTATGCGACTTCTTTTTAAAGCCAACCTGCCCCGCCTCTGTAATTTCAAGGCTTTCATTTGTTTCAAAACCGCAGGATTTCGCCTTATTAACCAGCCAGGCGCGCTTTTGCTCAATGGTTACATGCCCGTAAATCTTGCCTCTCACGCCATATTCCCTTGAACCAACGGAATGAACGGGATTTGCTTTCAGGCGAAAGCGGAAGCTTTGCCCCGCCTGAATTTGCGCAAGAAAGCCGCTATAGTCCTTGGTTTCTCCTGTACTGCTTGGAGAGAGGCGATTTGACATTTCCGTAAGATTCGGAGGCATTGCCGAAAACAGCAGCAGGTATATTTTTCCATAAAGCCTGTCTATACGCCAAAGAAGGCGGCCGGTTGCGGCGTTTTCCTCAAAGCAGGCCTCCAAGGCCGCATGAATAACCTGCGGCGAAGTAAGGGCGCGCTTTGCCTCTAAATCGTTTGTATTAAGTTCAATTCTGGACAAAAACATATTAATCCCCCATTCTGACCGCCGCCGGAATATCTTCAATATATCGATAGGCGTATTTTTTATGAGTTTGGCTGAAGGAAATGGGCAAATCCGGGCGGCGCAACGCCCCCGGCTGTTTGGCGTCTATTACTATGGTCAAATCTGCTGTTTTAAAGCGTTTTTGGTAAAATGACGCGGCTTGCCAGGCTTCCTCTAAAAGTGCGTCTTTTAGGGATTTATCGCGCAAGCCCAAAACAAGCCTGCCCGACGGCGGGCAGGAGCGTCTGCCCAAATATAGCGGAAAAACGGGATTCAACAGGGCTTGTTCAATTTCGTGTAAAAGGTCTTCGTTGCCTTCTAAGGCTACCAGGAATATTGCGTCTGAAAGATAGAATCTATCGGTTATGCGCGGGTGTTTTTCCTTTAAAACCTGCGCCGTATGAAAATCTCTCAGCATCTGTCCCGGCTGGTCTATACGCACACCAAAGCCTAATTCCGCCAAATCCTCAATATTTTCATCACGCCCCCGCCCCATCGCCGCCGCAATCATGCCTATAACGCCGCTTTTTGTGGGTTCGCGCATGGTTGTGCGGCGTTCGAATTTGCTGTCTGCCCCCCATGATTGCAAAGGGGCGGCCAGCCGCAAAAGCAGCGTTTTCATCGGCAAACCTCCTCGGAAATGTCGGCAGAAAGCTTCGCAAGCATATTGTCAAGATTCATTTTGTCGCCTAAGCCGCCCAAATATTGGCCGACTACATAGCTCTTTAGGGGGTGGGCGCAAAAATCGTCATAAGAGCTTTTGGCGTAATCCTCTAGGGCTTTGGCGGAAGAGATGGCAAGGCCTTGCCCCTTTATTGGGTTTTCAAACGCGCCCGCCAAATTTAGGGGCCTGTCCGCCCTTAAAGTAACCAAAACCGCATATGGCAGGGTTTGCGCGGCGAAGGTGTTTTGTTTGCCCGTTGGCATCGAACAAATAAATGCCTTTGTAAAGCCGGCAATTGCCTTTTCCAAGGCCTCTTTGTTATTTGCAAGCTGTTCAAAAAGATTGTGCGCGGCAACCGTGGCATAACGGTATAAAGTTGCGGAATTATATTCCACCGTGCCCATCATGCCCGCGCCCGCGTGGTCTGTCATGGATTCCGACAAATCGTCAACGGCCGTAAAAAAGTCATATTCATTTTCGACGGCATGTGTGGAAATGGCATGGGCCACTTGCGCAGAAGCATCGCAATTAATTTCTGCATTTGAGGCAACCATTCTGCCAAAAAGTGCTAAATCCACGGAATTGCCCTCTTTAAGCAGGCTTAATATATCTTTAACCTCAATTTCCCCCAAGGCCGCCGTCGCCAAATTCTTCGCCTGTTGTGCGGAAATAAAAAACAAGGCCTCAACCTTATCTTCGTCTTTTTTGCTGGGTTTAACGGCCTTTGCGTCTTGCAAAACCTTTTTCGCCATTTCCATGGCCTCTTCGCGCGCCGTTTCGGGGGATTTCTTTATGATTTCATTTGCAATTACATCAAAAAGATGCAAAGTGCGTGTGCCAAGCTCGCCTTCATCAAAAATCTCTCTAAACATAAGGCGCATGGCGCGTTTCCAAGACTGGCTTGAAACCCTTGCGCGCCGCGCGCCGCCATAAATGGCTGTTTTCGGGCTGCCCATATCGTCCCTGTTTAAACAATTTGGCGGAACAGTCTGCAAAACATGCAAATCTACAAAAATTTTTGGTTTATTCATTTATTTTCCTCCTCATTCTCTTGCTTAGATAATTTTAGATAAAAATCTCTCCCCCATTGCAAACGCACATCATCTGATTTGCCTTTTCGATAACGAAGCAAATCTTTTGCAAAAAGGGGATAGTCCAGCACTATATCCGCCGATTTAAGCATTTGGATTATGCCTCGGGCGTGGTGAGCAAGCTCTGTAAAATCCGTCGCAGTCGCCGCTGTCTTAAACCTGCGCTTTATGGAGTCTTCTTTGTTGCTGTCCAGCCTTATAAGTTCACCACAGGCTGCGCCAAAAGAAAGCCCGTCATCTCCGGACTTGCTCATGCTTTTGCCCTTGCCTTGGGCGTGAATTGCATATAAAGTTAAGGCAGTATGTATGGCCAATTCCTCATCTTCTCGCCCATAGAGGTCTTCCGGAAGGCCTTGCAAGGTTATGTCCCAAATTTCGGGCGTTTGGGCGGGCGGCTTGCCGCAGGCCCGCCGAAGTTTTGCCAGACCCGCGCGGGCAAAAGAAGTGTCCGCGTCCAAAATCTCGATTTTTCCGCGGACAAAGCCATAGACTTTACTCTGATTTGACATTATCCCTCACCTCATTTCTATATCTTTCCCTGCGCAAAGAATTTCTGAATTTTAGATGCGCCTGCGGGGTTGAAATGCCGTCCCTGCCGACAAAGGCGGTCATTCCGGCATTTGAAACCATCTCGCCGCCAAGCCTTGAAATTATGCCGCGCGCCTCATCAAGCCACTCGCCGCATTTTTCGCCCAAATCATCCTCGGCCGGATTAATTTCCGCAAGCCAAATTCTAAAGGGGTTGTCCAGTCGGAAATAGGCTTCCTCTACGGCTTTTTCCCTCTCGGCCTTGCCCTCGCCGCCCGAAGCCTTCGCAATGTTGGCGGCCAAAAACCGGAGGGTGTCGACCATTTTTTGTGTGGTTTCCAAAGCTGCGATTATCGCATAAATCCATTTGTCGCCAAGAGCGGACAACAAGGCCGCATTGATTCCGATATTATCACTCCAAATATCCACAACAAAGAAGTCTTTATCACCATATTGAACAGAAACAGCCTGCAGGCGGACAAGCCTCGACCTTATAAGTCCCTCGCCCTCCAAAATTGCAAGCCAATCGACAATTCCCGGTCGCCTTGCTCCTTCAATTGTTGCGAATAAAGGTGCGAAATCGCGCCAAAATTGCTTTGACGGATTATGTCGCTTCGGAACATATTCATCCTTTTTTACATCCGGCTTTCTCCAAAGGGTCATTTGCTCCGAAAAAGTGTTCTCCTTTTGAAAAAAGTCGCCGCCAAGCAATTTAAAGCCCGTTATGCCGCTTTTGTCCCTTTCAAGACATATGCGGCGCGATTGCAAGGTCATCAGCTCTGTTTGAGATTGCGGAAGGGGTATTTCCGTGCGCTCGGCCTTTCTTGGGCTGTCCAATTCCCAAGTGGCCAAACCTTCCTCCCAAAGCTCGCCCCCGGAATCCAGCAACACAAAATTCAGCATTAAGGTTTGAAAGAGAGTATTGCCCGCAGCGTAGACAAGACCCAATCTTCCCAACCAGCCCGCGCCGACAGACGGAAGTTTTAAGCCCCGTGTAGGCTTGGAAGATGTGTCGTCAAAGGCGTTTAAATAAATTAACCACCGGGCAGCCTCGGCATTGCCTATGGCGGCTTTTGGTCTGCCGCTTCTGCTTTGAAACAGGCGAATCTTATTGGAGCTTTCCGAGGAATCGCCCACAAGCTTAGGTGTTTTGTAGCTTGTCCCTTTGTCCATGTCCGCAATTTGATAAAAAGGCCTTTCCGGATGGAATAACCAGAATCTTTCCTGCCATTTATCAAGATAGGCGTTTATGATTTCGGGCGGAAAATGGCCTTTATTCCATAGCGTCGCCCAGAATTCGACGGCATTATAGCCGTCTTCGTCGTGTTCTTCGCCGTTTTCGTCCACTTTTGTGAATATTGCGTACAATATCCCCAAAAGCAGGCGCAAAATGGCCACATCTTGGGCGGGATTCTCGCCTGATAGGGCCTTCAGCTTATCGGCGTTGTTTAGGGCTTCCTTTATCGAATATTCCCGCACCTGCCCGCCGCTGTCGGAAATCAACAGCCAGCGTTCGTTTATCAAGTTAAACTCGGTTTCTTTCATCTTTCCCCTCCTTTCGTAAATTGGTTTCGTAATATATAATACAGCCTATTTAGATTCTAAAACAAATGGAGAATTTTGTCAAGCACCAATTTCGCCGCCAAGGCAATGTCATTCCGCCTCACGCGTGAGTTGAAGCCCCAAATTTTTACAATAATGCAGGGTAAAACCGCATAAATTGGCTTGCCGGTTTTCATCGAGGATTAGACAAAGCGCGCCCTTAAGCCATTTTGATTTATACCATCCGTCGACTATGCCCTCATCCTGCATGGATTTTTCCAGGGACTCTATGGTTTTAACAACCATCCATTTCTTGCCAAAAATGGCGGGCAGGCGTATGGAACATCCGGCAATTTTCTTAGCCAGCTTGTCATTTGGTCTGGTTTTGGGGATTTCTTGCCCTTCATCAAGCCAAGGCAAAAGGAATAGAGATTTGCCCCGCTTTTGCACCACCAAAACCTCAATAGAATCGCCCTTACTATGCCTTACGGCCGCCTCTCCCGCATGGTCGTCGTCTTTTACCGAAATATCCAGCCAATTCACAAGATTCTTTCGGTTTTTGTTCAGCGGAGTGCTAATCTGAAAGCTTTTGGAGCGGGATTTCAGGTCTTTAATCTCGGCCTCCCATTCGTGCTTCGCGTTCTCAAAATCTTCCAAATATTCTTGTGGCAAATTCGGCTCGGAATCGCTATAGGCGGCGGCCACAAGCGCGGGAATGTCCTCCGGCAGCCGCGCGGATTTTGGCAAGGCAGCAATGCTTTTCATAAGCGGATATTTGCCGTAAACCGCAGTCGAACCGGGTTCAATATTCGCATAATCCGCGCCAATAACGTAGCAAGTGGCCTGTTTTAGAGGTTTAGGACGATTCCTGTCATGCCTATGCATTCGCCCGATTCTTTGCAACAGCAAGTCCATGGGACAAAGGTCTGTAATCAGCACATCAAAATCCAAATCCAGCGATTGTTCAAAAATTTGCGTGCCTATTGTTATTGAGCGATGCGGGCGGGCGGGATTTTCGGGCGCGGGCTTGCCAAGCTTTTTAAGCAAGTCCCCTTCCTTTTTCGCCCTGTCCAAACCCAAAAAACCGCTATGCAGAAGGCTTACATCCTCGTCGCCAAAATGAGAAAGCGCAAGACTATAGAAATTTTGGGCGCGTTTAACGGTATTAAAAACCACGCCCGCGCAGCCGCCGTCTTGCAGGGCTTTGTCAAGGATTGGCAGAATATTGTCGTCGTTTATCGCCTCAAAGAAAACCCGCTGCTTCTTGCTTGTCGCGGAAATTTCTATCGGCTTTTGCAAGATTCCGTTGTCGGAATATATAATTAGCGGATATGCCGAATTTTCGCCAAGCGGCTCAACTTTCTTGCCCAAATATGCCGCAACAACAGCCTCGCGCCTGCCGGTCGGCAAAGTTGCGGAAAGTATGATAACAGGCACGCCATAAGCGCCCAGCCATTTTAATGCCAAAAGCAGAAAACTCTCCATAAAAGTGTCATAGGCATGACATTCGTCAATAATCACAATTTTGCTTGAAAACGCCAAATGGCGCAGGGCCAAATGCTTTTGTTTTAACGAAAGCATTAACAAATGGTCAATTGTGCCTATGGTGAAGTCCGCAAAAAGGCTCTTTTTGCGGCCCGTAAACCATTGATGCGCGATAATTGCGTCTGTGTCCTCGTTTTCAATTAAAATTTTAGACGACTCCAAAATCCCGCTATAGACCTCGTTTAAATGCGCCTTACCATGCGAAAGATGCGCGCTAAAGCGCTCACCATGGCTTTCAAATTCCTTTATCCAATCGAGAACACGCTCAAACATAGCATTTGACGTGGCCTGCGAAGGCAGGGCGAAATATATGCCCCTTGCGCCCGCCTTATATGCCAGAATTTCCGCGGCGGCCAGGGCGGCCTCGGTCTTTCCTTCGCCCATGGGAGCTTCGACAACAAAAATCCCCGGTTTAAGGCAGTCCTGCGCCGTATTTACAAGCTCGGTCTGAACGGCGCGGGGATTTTCAATGTGAAAACGCCGAAAATACAAATCATCCCAATTTTGCTCCAAAGGCCATATTTCGGGCAAATCCAGCTCTCTATAGGCCGAATCAAGCCGCCTTTCAGAATCCGCGCCTGACTTATTCAGCGGCAAAAGCGGGAAAAGATTTGTGTCGCTTGCAATCCAGTCCGTAAAAATCACAAGGCCGCTTAAAATCACCTGCGCAGCTTTCGAAAATTTTAGGCCGACGGCCTCGTCCTTTGTTAGGTCGGCTGTGTTCAAAGCCATATGCAGCAAATCCTCTTGAACTTTTAGCCAAACCTCCGAATCGAAGCCACAGGCGGGGTCATAGCTGCCCGCTTCTAACGACCCAAGTTCGTATGTAGTCGGCGGCACGCCATGATGCCCGCCGAGAACGACGGCAACGCTTTTATCAAAGCCATGCCTTTGCAAAATCATATGCGACACTATGGCATGTTTTGCTTGCTTTTTGCCGTCATACTTGCTTTTTAAGGGCAGCCCCGACCTCTCCAAGCCCGCGCGCAATATTTCATCCGTCTGTCCGGGCGGGAAATTTGTTTTTATTTGAAAAATGGGGCTGGCTTTGCCAATATCATGCGCGCAGGCAAGGAATCGAAAAACCCGCCCCGCAACATCTTGACAAATCGCCGCCCCATCCAAAAATACGCCGGATGATATAATCTTTTTAACATTTTTCGATAAATAATTATCCCACAAAAACGTGGCCACTTCCGCAGAATCAGCCATATGTAATGGCAAAGATAGCCACAATTCCTCATCTTTAGACTTCTTAGCCCACAAAAACCCCGCAATATCCACAATCCAACCCCCCTCAAATCCTGTATGCCAAATTCCGCCACTAAAATTATCCTACCACATCACCGCCAAATAGTCAAGAAATATTATTCTTATTTTAAGCTTGCCAAATGGTTGGGTTTTTGTTATAATGTTTAGGGGATTCCCGCTTTTGCGGGAATGACGTGCTCGAGGGAGGGATTCTGTGCAATTATGGTTTTCCGAGATTCATACGCCTTATGTGCGCTTGGACATGCAGATTGAGCGGCATTTGTTTAGCGGGCAAAGCGATTTTCAGCGCATTGACATTTATGAATCGCGGGAATTTGGGCGCGTGCTTATATTGGATGGTTTTACCATGTTGACGGAAAAGGACGAATTTGTTTACCATGAAATGTTGACACATGTGCCCATGGCGATTAATCCCGACATTAAAAAAGTTTTGATTATAGGCGCGGGCGACGGCGGAATTGTGCGAGAACTTGCGCATTATGACTCGATTTCTGCCATGGACATGGTGGAAATTGATAAAATGGTGGTGGATGCTTGTCGCGAGTTTTTGCCGCTTACGGCTTCAAAGCTGGACGACCCACGCCTTACGATTTATTACGAAGACGGGCTTAAATTTGTGCGGCAAAAGACCGATGAATATGACCTAATCGTCGTGGATTCCACAGACCCGATTGGCCCGGGCGAGGGGCTGTTTACCAAGGAATTTTACGGAAATTGTTCTAATGCGCTGACTCAAAACGGCATAATGGTGAATCAAATGGGCGGAACGGTCTATGCCGACGATATTTTGGTTATGCAACGCTCTTTTAAGCGGATTCATTCGAGTTTTCCCGTGGCGCGTGCCTATCAAGCCCATGTTTCCACATATCCGGGGGGGTTTTGGTTGCTTGGCTATGGTTCTAAGGGTCTGCATCCCATAAATGACCTTAAGGCCGAAAATTGGCGGGCTTTAGGGCATAAAACCCGATATTACAACACAAAACTCCACGCGGGCGCATTTGCCATGCCAAATCATGTGTTGAAAATGTTAAATGAGGCTTTGGTTTGAAAAGGAGGTTAATTATGAATATTGCGTATCCACTTGAGTATCGTCTTGTAGAAAATGGAAAAGAAGAGATGCTTAATGGCAAAATTTATCGAATGGCGCGGCCGTCTAGTGCACATGCGGCTGCCGCAGGTAATATTCACGGGATTTTTTGGAGCCATCTAAAAAAGGGAGGCCGCTGCCGGGTCATGTTTGAGCCAAATTTGTATTTGTCCGAAACAGACAGGTTTGAACCCGATATTGTGGTGGTTTGCAATCCCGAATTTATCGGAACCGACGGCGTTTATGGGCCGCCGGATTTGGTTGTGGAGGTTATTTCGCCATCAACCAGAAAGAGGGACAAGGGCTACAAAAAAGATGCCTACGAAAAATACGGCGTTAAGGAATATTGGATTGTTGAGGTTAGCAGCCGTTCTATTGAGATTTTTTTGCTGATAGACGGAAAATATCGACTTGCCAATACCTTTGTTCCCCTGCAAGACTGGGAAATTAAGCTGATGTCCGAAGAAGCGCGCGCAGAAATTGAATATGAGTTTAAATCACAGCTTTTCGACGATTTAATTTTTGACATAAGAGAAATTTTTGAAGACTAGGAGGAGAATGACAATGGGAAGAATTTTAATGATTGGCGCGGGGGGCGTGGCGGGCGTTGCCGCACACAAATTTGTGCAGAATAACGAGGTTTTCGGCGATTTGATGATTGCTTCGCGAACCAAGGCGCGTTGCGACGAATTGGCCGCAAAGCTTGACGGGCGCGGCGTTAACATCGAAACGGCGCAAGTTGATGCCGACAATGTGCCCGAACTCATTGAACTCATTTCGAGATATAAGCCGCAAATTGTGGTGAATCTTGCGCTTCCTTATCAAGATTTAACGATTATGGACGCATGTTTGGCCACAAAAGTGCATTATTTGGATACCGCGAATTATGAACCCAAAGACACCGCAAAATTCGAGTATTCCTGGCAATGGGCCTATCATGACCGCTTTAAGCAGGCCGGGATTATGGCGCTTTTGGGCTGTGGTTTTGACCCGGGCGTTACGGGCGTTTTTTCGGCCTATGCCGCCAAGCATCATTTTGACGAAATTCACCAAATTGACATTTTAGACGCAAATGGCGGCGACCATGGCTATCCTTTTGCCACGAATTTTAATCCCGAAATTAATATTCGCGAGATTACCTCTAAAGGCAGATATTGGGAGCAGGGGCAATGGATTGAAACCGAGCCTTTGGAGATTAAGCGTCAATATGATTTTAAAGAAATTGGCATGAAAGATATGTATTTATTATATCACGAAGAACTTGAATCGCTGGTTAAGAATATTAAGGGTTTGAAAAAAATCCGCTTTTTTATGACTTTTGGCGAGAAATATTTGACACATTTGCGTGTGCTTGAGAATGTCGGCATGACTTCAATTGAACCAATTGAGTTCAAAGGGCAGCAAATTATTCCTCTTGAGTTTTTAAAGGCCATTTTGCCCGACCCCGCCAGCCTTGGGCCGCGCACCGTCGGCAAAACCAATATAGGCAATATTTTCCAAGGCCTCAAGGACGGCAAGCCGAAAAACTACTATTTGTATAATATTTGCGACCATCAAGAGTGTTATCGCGAGGTTGGTTCGCAGGCCATTTCCTATACAACGGGCGTTCCCGCCATGATTGGCACAATGCTTATGCTTCAAGGCACTTGGATGAAGCCGGGCGTCTACAATGTCGAGGAATTCGACCCCGACCCCTTTATGGACGCGCTAAATAAATGGGGTTTGCCTTGGCATGAATGTTTTAATCCTGTTTTGGTTGAATAGAGGAGTGATATTATGTTTTGCACTCAATGTGGCAATAAAATGGAAGAGAAGCATAAATTTTGCGTGGAATGTGGCGCGGCAAAACATGCCGCGCCGCCGCCCGTAAAGCCCGCAGAACCGCCGAAATCTGCGGTTCATCCGCTGATTGGTCATTGGGAAACAATAGCCACAACAGAGCCGGAGGCCGCAACGCTGCTGAAAGACGGCATTTGTTGCATTTCTAAGTTTGCGGCGGATGGCACCGGCATGTTTTATTATGCGGATAAAATAGTGGCGGCGGGCGGTCAAGGCAGTATTTACGGGCAATATCCCTTCGACTGGATGCCCGCCGGGGATGGACATTATACCTTTTCGATGGAAGTTGAGGGCAAGCGCAAAGATGCGTCGGTTGAGTTTAAAATTAATGATGTGATTTTAACGACAGTCGCCTTGGGTCATTCCGCCACGGACAGAAAATTGCCCGATGATTTTTGCATTATTTTGATTGAGGAGGAGGAGAAGGAAAAAGGCGGGGGAAGCGGCGTTGGTAACTTTATCGGTGGTTTTGTCAGAGGATTTTTGGAGGGATAATTATGCGTTTTAAGGCTATGATTGACACATTGTCAATTTTTCATATGTTTATGCTAATTTTATTTCCGGCATTTTTGGCGGTTCATTTTTTCAATGCCGAAAATACCGTGTTTTTCGTCGGTTTTACGGCCTTGGCCGTCCTGGTTGCAATTGTGGTTGTTATTGACATTGTGAGTGCAAGCTATGTTTTTGAAGATGACTATTTGTTTATTAAGTTCTTAATTGGGCGCGAAAAAGTGGCCTACACTCAAATACAGTCTTTTGGCACTCGTGAGCGCAATGGCAAAATGGATATATATTTGGGCGTGGGCCGCCGCTATCCGCATAAGGTGCGGGCTAAGGACAAAGAGGGATTTTTGGCGGAATTGCGCCGCCGCAGACCCGACCTGCCGGAAGAGAAATAGTGCCAAAAAAATTTTGCGGAAATAGAATGTAGGAGGAGATTTTATGAGAGTGAGTAAGAAATTTCAATTTTTCACGACAGTCTTACTTGTGCTTATTTTTGGCGGCGTGATTTTTGCCGTAAGCGCGCCCTTTCCCTTGGGGATTGAGTCGAACGAAAACGCCGAAAATTCGGCCATTGAGCGTTGGATGGGCTATGGCGTGCTGCCGTGGGTGGGCGAACGCAATTATGATGCAAATATTACATATTATGGTTTTTGCCAGATTATGCAAAGGCTTTTGGCTCAAGAAATTGATGAAAGGTATACATTTAATTCGGGACTTATGTATATAAGGCAGTATGAAGCTTTGCGGATTTTAACCCGCGCGCTTGGTCAAGATTACAGCGAAATAGCCACTTCACGGGAATTCTTGACCTTTAGGCAACTCGCCCAAATGCTCGATGAAAAAATTGAAACTTTTGTTATAAATGAATTTAATTTAAATCTTGCAGACTCATTCTTAGAAAACTCAATTGTTATAAATCACCTGCTCTCCCCTCCTCATGTGCTGAATTCCGTGCTTGCAAATGTCGGCGGTTCGGGCGATATAGTCATAGTTCCAAGGCTTGCCGGCCATATTTTATTGGACAATATCAATATCGAGGGCAATATCGTCATCACTCATGGCGAGTTTGGCCCGTCCGATATAACTTTACATAATTCAAACGCAAAGGCCTTATTTGTGCTGGGTTCGGCCAATATTACCATGCTTGGAAATACTCAAATTGAGTATATACACATATATGCACCTGCACAAATTGACACAATTGGTCTGTCGCGTCAAGCCGCCGCGCCGAATATTAACGCAAATGCAGCAGATTTAACCCTTACGGGTCAATTTAATCATATTGAGTTCGAGCTGAACAAGACCCATGCGCCCGTCTTACTGCCCGCCGAAGGGCGCATTGAGAGCCTCAGCTCCGAAGGGAGCGTAATTCTGGTCGGGGATGTGGAGGTTGGCACTTATGATGCAATTGAGTTAAGCATAATAAACTCATATGGATTTTATCGCGACATCGAATTGGCCGAGGCCATAGAAAAAGGTATGCAGGCGGCAATGTCCGGTGTTTTTGACGGCCTTTTAGAGGATTTTGAGGCGTTGATGAGGCGGTATATGTTGCAATTGTATATATACTTCCCGGAATTTCCCATTCCGCCCGAAATTACACCGCCGCCGCCGGATCCGCCGCCCGCGCCGGAAGAATAATACGAATAGTAATGCTAAAGTTTTTTCCAAAACTTACCGACATACAATTAGGACTATAAATTCACACACAGGAGGTTTCAAAATGAATATTCAGCCAATTTTAGGCCATGGCAGCCTGGAGCAGATTAGGACGATTGCGCCGCAGGCAGCACCCAGGCCCTTGACAAACGAAATTACCGCCGAGCAGCTTTTTCAGCCGCGCCACGCGTTTTCGGGCGAAGGGCGCAATTTAAGCGAACTCATTCAAATGTATCCCGAATATTTCCAATCCGAAAGGATTAATTTGCCGGGGCGGGCATTGCACGAAGTGGAGCAAACCCTGCTGTTAATGCGCACAATGCGCACGGCGCGCGTCGAATCGGGCGAAATGACATTGGGCGCGCCCGTGCATCCCTTTAATGCCCCGCGCCCATTTGACTTAAGCGAGCTGGCCGCCGCCTATAATCACATTGCGGAAACCACAAATTCCGGCAATCGGCATTTGGACAATGCTTTTAACAATATCGCCAATATGATTCTCACAAATTCGGCCACGGCGGAGGGGAGAGAGGAAGCAAGTCGGCGCGCCAGCCTCTTTTCCGAAACCTTTCTGAACAATTTAAGGCGGCATGGGTTGGAAGATGCGCTGGGGATGGCTTTGGCGGCGATTTAGAATTACTAGTTACGAATTATGAATTATGAAACCGTTAAGCGTCATCCCCGCGAAAGCGGGGATCCCCCGCCTCTGTCAAGCCGCGCGCAGGATATTGACCAAGTTTCAAAAAAATTTGACAAGCAGGGAGCTATATGATACTATTGCAATATAAATTTATAGAAACAGAGGAGTGGTTAGTTGCTTAAAAGTGCGAAGGTGAAAACCATTGTAATTACAGCTGTGGTGTCGGTTATTGTTTCCGCAACTCTAACTACGCTTGTTATAGGCTTGCTTCAGCAAAATGCGGAAGCGAGAAACCTAATTCAGCGCGAGTTGATTGCTTTTATGGAGGCCAATCGAGATATTCGGCATCATATGTTCGCGTTGGAAAGCGAAGAGGAAGCGGAGAGCTTTTTAATGGATGTATTGCCGGGGCAACTGAGCGGAAATATTCGAAATATAAGCGTGTCCTTTGAGTTTCTTGAGGATATGCCCGATACCTTGCGCTACCGAGACCCTTCTTTGCTGATTAGCACCAGGACAATTTATATAAACGGAAGCCGCGCCGGCAGCTTTTCGACTATTTACCCGTATCCATAGGGTGGCCAATGGCCGCCCTTTTTTTCGGGCAAAGCTCGAAACCAAGGGCAACGCAATGGCGTAAAAGGGCAAGCCGTCATGCTAGCGAGATATTCCGTCATTCCCGCGAAAGCGGGAATCCCCCACCAGAAACCCCGTCATTCCCGCGAAAGCGGGAATCCCCTAGATATTGTAGCATCTGCAAAACACGGGGGGATTCCGCGTCAAGCGCGGAATGACGATTTAGCGCAAGCCGTCATGCTGGCGAGATATTCCGTCATTCCCGCGAAAGCGGGAATCCCCTAGATTCTGAATGTGAAAGCGAGGCGGCGTTTTCGTGTGCTTTCGTGTCTTTCGTGGTTGGAAAGTTTGAACCACGAAAGGCACGAAAGGCACGAAAAAACCTTATTCCACATTCCAAAAAAGGCGGCCTTTAGGCCGCCTTGTCGGGCTATTACATGGCTTCTTCAATTTTCCCTTCGCACATATAGGCATTATTCATGCCGAATACTTGGCTGAAAATTCAACATTCAACATTCAACATTCAACATTCAACATTCCAACAAGGCGGCCTTTAGGCCGCCTTGTTGGACTATTGCATGGTTTCTTCATTATCAATTATAATTTTCCCTTCGTGCATATAGGCATTATTCATGCCGAAGACTTGGCTGAAGAAATTGAAGGGTACATAGGTTGTGTCTTCAATTAGAATCGCGGGATGTTCCAGGGTTACGACGCGCTCGCCCACGCGAAATTCATTGGAATTCAGCGCAAAGGCAATGGTGTCTGTGCCATTGCTTACGGTGATGGAGCGGGTTTCATGCTCCCAGGCCACGCTTTGGCCAAAACGCAATAGATTCACAACAGCCCTAAAGGGGACATAAAAACCGCCGTCAATCTCTTGCCAAAGTGCGTCAACCATGCGCCCTTCTACGGAAATGCCGTAGTTATACGCCCATTCGATTTGCTCAAGCCCAAGGTCTAAGCCAAGGTCTAAGCCAAGGCCTAAGCCAAATCCGGGCAGGGGCACGGCAATTTCAAACAGCACATAAATTGCGTCGTCGCTGATAACCAAAAGGCGGCCCGCGATAAATTCCTCAACCGAAGCGACCCAGGAATCGGGTTCTGCCACAATTTCGCGCACATTTTGGCCGTCTTGAAGATATACGGGCTTGTCGCCAATTTCAAGCCCTTCGGCAATGCGCCCGACTTGAATTTCGCCATGGTTGCCATTGACAATTACGCGCGCGGGATGTTGTGGCGGGTAAATCATGATGGCGGGGGCATTTGCGTCAAAATAGCCCACAATATTGTCGCCTGCGGCAAGCCCTTCACCCAGCACAAAAGTCGTAAAATCCTTCACAAATACCATGACAGAACCTTCGGCATTTTGCGCGCGGATATAAATTCTCTCGTCAAATTCCGTAATTTCGACAATTACGCCCTCAAAGGACAGGAATTCGGCATCAACGGGCGGCATGTCCCAAGCGGAATCTTCGGCGGCCGGAAAGGCCAGCGCGGGCACAGCTACTAAAGCCACGACAAGCCCAAGGATTGCGGCCCCAAATCTCTTAAGTTTTTTCATATCAAACACCTCACATTTTTTATTTTCTTGCTATACTTTATAAACGCATGGGCATAGG
>JAITMQ010000139.1 GCA_031277225.1 Clostridiales bacterium
GTCTCTCCGTACATGGCGATATTTTCTGCGGCACACAATGGGCAGTATCGTAAGTATTGAAGCCGCCAATTCGCACTTCTATAAACCATTGTGCGGTCATGTTTAGGATTAGGAACTCCGCCCTTTAGCACCCTCTCAACTTCTGCACGCAACTCTGGTTTGTATGAAATCGAAAAATAGGGATACAGGGTATGCTTGGCGGCAATGATGTGGCGGGTAATTCCGGATTCAGGTTGCGTCCAACAGTCTATACGTTCAGATTTTATAGGCAAATATATTGTTGATGAAAGGTTTTTGCGTGTACCAAAAAGCATTTGAGATATTTTTTCATACCCAGCACCGCCAATACGAGCATAATATCTGCACAAAATGCTATACAGGCATTCATCGGGATATGGCGTTGGAAAAAAGCCGAGGGTCATAACGGCTTCCCAACGAAACCTGCAGCTTTTATTGATTCATAATCACCCGCATCGCGAACGTCATTGGATGTGCTACTATCTTCGGGTTTTTGTGCTGCATTTCCGGTTTCGGATATGTACAACGTAAACGCTGAACGAACCAATCCAGAGAGTGTCTTGTCACCCGAATTGCTTGCCATAACCTTTCCGATAAGTCTTTTTGCCTTAGTCGGCTCAACATCCAATTCCAGCAATTTTAAAATAGCTTGCTCGGACAGCGTAGTTCTATTGTACTTTGCAGGCACATACCTTGCTGTCGTCGGGAGCATGGCTGAATACGCTGCATAATAGTCTTCTATGCTAATCGGGGCAATATCTCCGATTGCTGCTATTCGCTCCTTATCACCTGAACGTAGGGCATCAAGAGCGGGCTTTATCAATCCGAACTTTTCGGAAGCAACTATACGAAAATCATTAAGGGAAATCGTTTCAGTTTGTAATCCGATGGCTCGAATTTGAGCCATAGCATACAGCTTTACGGCGATGTCGGCTATGCCTTGGCTTTCATGATAAAGGGCATCCTTAAAATCATCATTTATCGGGACTGTTTGCCGTGTCCATTGATTTTGCCACATGGTTGACACAAAAACATCCCACGACACATCTTTTTTCATTCTATCCCAAAGTAAATCCCCTTGATGGCCGCTACTTCGCCGTGCCTGACGGAATTCGCTCTGCAAAACTTCCATTGCACGTGTAGTCCCGATAAGAACAACAGGTATGCCTATTTTATTGACAAGAGTAACCAAAAAGTTCAGCATCTTTTCAGAGCCTCCGCCTTTGGCAAGATTTAAGTGTTGTATTTCGTCAATTACAAGCACACCTACGCAATGAAGCCGCACTATCTGCTCCATCCTCTTCATCATAATATTGATTGTAATTGCACGTTTTGCGTAAAGTTCAAAATAGTTAGTGCCGGCAGCACGGTCAACGGCTTCAAAGAACTCCATGCACAGCCCCTTTACCAGACCATCATGCGGGCAATCCAGTTTTAGCCATACAATCTGTTTTAGGATAAGGGGTTCGTCACGATAGCGTGAATGTACAATAACTTGCGGATATAGGCTCAATATTCTAGTTATGGCCGAGGTTTTTCCTACCCCGGATAGGCCGATTATTGTAAATCCCGAACCAGTCGGATTGTGTGCCACAGGCAAAATATATTCCCCTGATTTAATGACTTTGTATCCCTCGACCAGAGACATAGCATAATCTGGCGAAAGCGGACTGCGATGCAGATAGCCTTGTCGTATACAAAGGGAAAACCGACGGTCAATATCAATGTGTTGCTCCAATGGCTGAAAGTACCTAAACAGCCGCAAAACACAGTGCATTCGATAATGGGGGTCTAATTGCCTCTCCCCATCGTGATGTCCGTCATTATGAGAGAGCATATCAATTACCTCGCTACTATCCCATATGTCAGGCAAAGCCTCAATCAACGGATTGCCCTGATATTCGGGTAAAAGTTGTTTGGTATATATAGCATTTCGCTCAGCCATTTTTTAGTTTCTCCTCTGCTTTTTCTTTTATCATACGGAGTATGGGGGACATTTCCTCATCGGATTTGTGGGATGATAAAGCTGATGTCGGAATCTCGGATTCTGCAATTCTCGATATTTCTTCACCGCTTCGAATCTTGGCTCGCTCCACAGTGCGGTTTTCTCTGATATTGGAAATGCGCTCTTTTTTGCTCTTTGCCGAAGTGGATTTGACCATTTGCTTTGCTTCGGTTACGATAGAGTCAATTTCGGCGTTTAAATTTACCTTGGCCTCTGTTGCCGTAGCCTTTAGTCGCTTGGCCTCAAGCCTCTCTTTTTGCTGCTCATAGATGATTTCGGCAAGTGCTTTTCCGGCGTTTTTGCTGTTCCAGCCTAATAAATAGCAAGTGTCATACTGTTTTAAATTATTATCCCAGATGAAGATATTGGTTAAATCCCTAGGGTCATATGAAATGGTGATTGACCAATACTTCTTTGCCCTCGCTTTTTCAAACCACATTTGGGATTTGGCGCGGTCGCAGGCATAATACAGCCCCTTAAAGCGTATGCCCTTTTCGGTTACAGTTGCACTTCCAGTCGGTAATACGGCAAATTTCACATTTTCCTCCGGAAATACCCGCAAAGCACCAGAATAGTTTTCTACTCCCCATTCCCACAGCTTGACGGGAATCGCATCAACACCTGCGGCTATAATCGCTTCACTCTTCTCAAAGAACTCCATGTAGTGAAAGTTGTTGTAATACAGTACGCATTTAATGATGATTTGGGTAAGCTGCCTAATGTCAAGGGTTGCATCAAGCCTATAATCACGCCCTCCTCGTTTGCTCATATCGGGCTTTACGCTTCCTGGCAACAGAGCAACTGCATTGGTGTTAATTGTGCGAAAATGCTGCTCAACAATACCTTTTAGGTCTGCACGGTATGGTGGAGCATTTACTATACGGATGCCAAACATATTTACGAGTGCATCTGCATTTTTACTTGCAAGCTCGCCTCTATCACCAAGCAGCGATGCAGGGATATGGCGGCAAGGCCATTCGCTCTCTGAAATTTCTATGTCGTACTGTTTGCAAAAGTCCACTTTATCTGAAGCCATATTTATTATAGCCCCTGCTAGTGCATTCCAGCTTGGCCCCTCAAGTCCAACACTCATCCCTACTACCAGTCGGCTAAAAACATCTATGACAAAATATAGCACAGGGCGGCCAATAATATTGGAGCGGTCAAACTGCGACACTAGATATACATCGCCCACAGTAGCATCTACCTGAAATTGTGCACCCGGCCCCATAAGACCATAATCAGACTTCCCAAGAACAGCACGGCTGTTTAGCTCAAATGCTCTTTCGCCGTCTCGCTTTTTGGTGGCGTTGACTATATCACTATTTTTGTAATACCAATACTGAAACTGGCGAAATGTCGGGACCTCTGAAGGCTCAAGAAGTTTTAACTTGCCGTAATCCGTTTTTTTCGTGTAAAATTCTTGAAGCAACCTCTCGTACGTTGACTTCAGGCTCCGCTTTTCTCGTGTTAGATAATATTTGCGAATAGCTCGCTCAAAATTGAAGCGGTCAGTAGCCGAAAGCTCTTTTCTGCTTGCTTTCCCAGACGATTGTCGCACACTATATTTTTCGCGGTCTTTTCCCTTGGCACCACTTCTTGAATATGCAGGTATCAGGGCGTTCTTTGATTTGCCGAAACGCCAGTATAAATCTAATAAGTCATAAAGATTATCTATACAGGCATTATGTTCCTCTGAAGCGTTGCGCAGCAAAGATAATCTTACTTTTTTGTCATAAATATCGGGTTCGTGAATAACTATATCCTTAATTTTGTGCCATCGTCGGTCACGCACTTCACGCTCTTTATATAGTGAGCGATTCCTCCGGATGAACCTTTATCATGAAAGAATCCGTTTGGTATCTATCATCGGCAATACCAACTGCAATGTCAGCAACAAAGAATTTTGTTGGTATGCGTGATGAACTTGACAGATTATGCCAATAACCATAACTTTTGTCCGAGGCAATCCAGAGGATTAAGTAGTGTTCCCCTGAAATCATATCAGCCACAACAGTGTTAATGTTAATATTCATACCGCACCTCCAACATAGCAAGAATTAGGGCTAAATTGGAATTCTGATAAAAGCACCTTCTCTTCAATGTTAAAGGGAATTCGCCTCCAATAAGCTAGATGTTTGTAAATATTCAACCCCATTCCTTCACCCAACCCAAAAGTCCTCTCTACCGCCTTAAACAAAAAGGCGGGACAAAAACAGTCGGCATGATATGATTCCAAAAAGTATCTACAGCAAGCGTCCTCCGTTGCTCTCGATAGCCCAAAAAGCGTTAAATTCCTCGCTTGCGACAGCCATTCGATATTGTTTGCTTTTGTGGAGTTAATCTCATTTTCTGTCATTATGCTCCAGTCTATACCTTGCACAGCCCAATAACGCCGTTCAATTTCCAGTTTTTCACGAACCCTAAGTTTCCGAAGTTCTGACGATGGCTTTACAGCTATGGCCATCGCACCCTGCTTTGTTTCGACGTAAAAATCGCTCGTAAGAACATAGGGAAACCCGCTTTTAGGGTCGTATGGATATCTAATGCCTGCATCTTCAGCTATTTTAATCACCTGAACCAAGTCAAGAAGCGGATATTGCTCTCGTATATCTAATACATCGTTTGACCAATCAAGTAAATAGAATAAAGAAAGCTCAAGATTGGACATCAAATGATGGATGCGTCCAGTCGTAGCACCTAATACTCGCGACACCATGCCGGTTGAAGGAAAGTCGTGAACGGTTATCCAGGGCTTATAATCCGCCCCGCCGCCTTGTCCACGCCCTTCGTGCAGATATTTATTAAATGCTGAATGACCCCACACTCGTCGATGTTTTGCCACACCTCTCACCTCTTGGAATTATTATACAACTATTTCGTATAGATGTCAACTATTTTGGCTAACTTTTTTGTATAATAAATCGAAAGATGATTTTTAGTGAACAATTTCGATAATTAGCTGACTATACGGAATTTTTAGTCAACTATTTTGTCAATATACAGAAATTATGAATTACGAATTATGAATTATGAATTATGGTGGGGTTAAGCATTATTTTGGTCTTTAAGGCCGCCGCATATTTTCGAGTATTGACAAAGCCTCAACCAGCTGAACATCATCTTCGACGGCCAGCATAGCCAAATTTATTGACCGCACAAGCTCCGTCGGCATTTCCACATAATGGGTGGGCGTAATGCCTTCGCCATGAATCGAAATCCCCGCAGGGGTAAAATATCGCGCCACGGTAACCTTTACGGCCGACCCGTCCATAAGCGGAAAAACATTTTGAACAAGCCCCTTGCCAAAACTTGTTGTTCCGACAATTTCGCCAACGCCCGTATCACGCACAGCCCCCGCCAACAATTCCGAAGCCGAAGCCGAGCCGCCATTTATCAAGACAACCAGCGGAATTTCAATCTGCCGCGCATCCGAGTGGGAATATTCACGCCGCCCGTCGGCAAATTCCGTAAAGGTGATAATTCCTTCGGGAATCAGCATATCCGCGATATTATTAACCACATGCAAAAGCCCGCCGGGATTATTGCGCAAATCGATTACAAGCCCGCCAATATTTTGCGCCAGCAAATTATTATAGGCCAAAACAAATTGTTCATAGGTATTTGCGTCGAATTGTGTAATACGAATATAGCCGACATCGCCAATCATTTGCGAGCGCACGGTTTCCACGGTAATAAGTTCGCGAATTATGGGCACATCGAAGGTTGTGCCGTCGGCTTCCCTAAAAATTGTTACAATAACCTCTGTGCCTTCAATTCCGCGCATCATGCGAATGGCCTCGCTAAGCCCATCCCCGCCAAAAACCTCAATTCCGTCAACACGAATAATTTTATCGCGCGGCAAAATTCCGGCATTAAAGGCGGGACTGCCCTCGAATGGCGAAATCACCAAAATGCGATTGTCATAGACATCGGTGGTTATACTTACGCCAATTCCCACAAATGCGCCCTGATTGCTCTCTCTAAAGCTGACAAAATTGTCGGGATTCATATAGACGGTATAGGGGTCTCCCACGCCATAGACAAAGCCCGCAAACATCAGCTCCAGAGCCAATTCAAGGTCAAAATCGCCAATATATTGCGTGTCGATAATTTGGTGAATATGGTTTAATTTCTGGCTTATGTTGTCAATATCCAGCGCACTTACGGGCGCAAGCGGCGTGTTTTGCCGCAAAAATCCCAAGGGCGCGGCCAAAGCCACCCAAAGAATCACCGCCAAAGCCAGCCCGGAAATCAGCCCTAAAATATAGTTTAGTTTATTATTCAAAATTCAGCCTCCTTTAAGCTTCCCTTAAATGAAGTCTATTACGAAATACAAGCCATTATACATCTTGTTTACTTTTTATCGAATCCCAACGGCTATATTACCGAATCCCAAGGAAGGGAGCGGGATTGACGGCGGTTCCGTTTACGCGCACCTCAAAATGCAGATGCGGCCCCGTGGATTGGCCTGTAGAGCCCGCCAGCGCAATTTGCTCGCCACGCGCCACATGTTGGCCATAGGTAACTTGATTGCGGCTATTATGCGAATAGAGCGTGTGAAGCCCGTTTCCGTGGTCAATTATAATAGTATTGCCATATCCGCGCATCGAGCCGACAAAAATCACCCTGCCATATTCCGCCGCCAAAATCGGCGTATTCATGGGCGCGCGCAGGTCAATTCCCCAGTGAAATTCCGTGCGGCCGCGCCTAAAGGGGTCGGGGCGATTGCCAAATGGCGAATTTACATGGGGCGCAAGCCGGACAGGCCAGGCAAATGCGGCATCCGCATCCAAATTGACCCTGGAAACCACAGGAGCGCGCGCGCGGGCGGCCTCGGCCTCTGCAATGGCAATAAGGCGCGTAACCTGCCTGTCAGCCTCCTGAATTTCAGCCAGCATGGCCCTATGGCCCTCCTCTGTAGAGGCGATTTCCGTAAGACGCTCGACCCTCTCCGCCATGGCCGCTTCAAGATTTTCCACAGCCAGCTCAATTTCAAGCGCATAGGCCTCAATGGCCAGTTTTTGCTCCTCTATGGCGTCGCGGTCGCGCGCAATTTGGGCCTCTAAAGCCGCCAATTCTGTAACCATATTATTGTCATGCTCGATAATTCTGCGGAAATGTTCCCGATTATTGAGGAATTCTGTAATATTTCCGCTGCCGAGTAACAATTCTATGTATGACAAATTGTTGTTTTCGTGCATAAAGCGAAGGCGGCTTCGCAAAACCTCAAAGCGCAATTCGCGCTCAATTTCCGCCTCATACAGCCGAATTTCGGTTTCATACAATAAATTTTCGGTATATGCTAAATTTTCAAGCGCGACAAGATGGGCGGCCTGTGCGTCCATAAGCTCTATATCAAGGTTAATAAGCTCGGCCTGAAGTTCATTTTGTTCGGCCTCGGCTTGTTGCAAAAGCGCGCGCAAAGCGGCCTGCTCGTCCCGAATTTCCTGCCTTTGTCGATTCAAATCGGTTAAAGACCGCGCAAGCGCATCACCTCCCACCGACACGAATGTAATCAACGCCAAGGCGATTATAAACAAGCCTTTAATTCCAATATTTCGCATTTTTTAACACTCCTTTCAGATTTATTCGGGCGACCGAGGGCGGTCGCCCCTACACATTCAAATGTTTTCTAATTGAGGATACAGAACCCAATACGCCTATTCCTGCGCCCAAAATTAGGATTATCGGAATCAGCAAGGGGAAAATTTCGCCCGTGGTTCTAAATGGAAATTCTCTTACAAGCATATATATCAAGCCCGAACCCGATGTTGTCATGGATTCGACCAAATTTTCATAGGCAAACCATGTGGCCACAAGCGGGATTATGCCGCCTATAATGCCGATTAGCACGCCCTCCAGGATAAAGGGCCAGCGTATAAATGAATCCGTTGCGCCCACATATTTCATTATCACAATTTCGTTGCGGCGGCTGTTAACCGTGATTTTAATCGTATTTGTGATGATGACCACGGAAAAAATTCCGAAAAGCGCAACAACCACAAAGCCCACAATTGCCAGAACATTATTGGCGGAAATAAGCATTTCTGCGGCCTCTGTCGAGGCGTCTATATATGCAATTCCAAAAAATGTTTCAAAAGTTTCAATGGTTTCCCTCTGCAATCGCACATTTTCAAGCTCAACCACAAAGGTGCGCCGAAGTGGGTTTTCTTCGCCTTCCAGCGCGGTTTTAATTATGCCGTAATCATCGCCCAAAACCCTGGCCAAATCCACCAAGGCCTCGTCCGGGCTTACAAATCGGGCCATTGACACATTGCCTGCCGCCGAAATTTGCTGCTGTAAAAATTCAAGCTGCCCTTCGGTTAAATTGTCGTCAATATGCACGGTTATTCCCACAGAACTCTCCAAATAGTCAAGAAATAGCGACACATTTGACGTGGCCGCAAAGGAGAGAATCACCATCACCATACAGGCCGCAACCGTAACAATAGAGGCAAAAGACATGATTTTATTGCGCAAAAGGCTTTTAATTGTCTGCCCCAAATAATATTTTAAATTGCGCAGGCGCAACGAAGACACCCTCTTTTTGCGGGGTGTTTTGGTTATTTTCGAGGTATTTGTCTTTGAAGCCTTAGGCATAGTCGTCATTGCTATAGCCGCCCCTTTCAACGTCCCGAACAACAAAGCCGTTTTTCATGGCAATGACGCGCTTTTTCATGGCATCCACAATATCCCAGGCGTGGGTTGCCATGACGACAGTCGTTCCCCTGCTGTTAATTTCATCCAGCAGATTCATAATGTCCCAAGCGGTGTCGGGGTCGAGATTTCCCGTGGGTTCGTCGCATAAAAGTATGGGGGGATTGTTTACAATTGCGCGTGCAAGCGCACAACGCTGCTGTTCGCCGCCGGAAAGCTGATTTGGATAGGCCTTTGACTTTTTTTGGAGGCCAACCATAGACAGCACCATGGGCACATTTCGGCGGATTTCACGGCTGGAGGCATCGGTAATTTGCATAGCAAAAGAAACATTTTCATAGACTGTTTTGTTGGGCAAAAGCCTAAAATCTTGAAAAACAACCCCCATCTTGCGGCGCAAAAAAGGAATTTCCTTTTTGCCGAAAAAGGTGATGTCTTCGTTGTTTATAAAGACTTCGCCCTCGGTTAAATCCAGCTCTCTAAGCAAAATCTTAATGAGGGTGGATTTTCCGCTGCCCGATGAACCCACTATAAAGGCAAATTCGCCCTTATCAATCGTAAGTGTTACATCCTGCACGCCCCGCGAGCCATTCTCGTATATTTTTGTTGCATTTACAATCTTAATCATAAGCACACCTTAATTGTTACAAAAAATTTAATAAATTTAATATCTTCTTAATATTATATATGATTCCCGGACAAAAATCAACTATTTTTTTAATTTTATTTTTTTAATATGACATTTTTGTTACACAAGGTATCAGCGAAGCCCCGAATTGCCCGTAAAATGGCGATTGTTAAAATCCTGCAAAAACATGGAGATGGCATTATAAGCCAGGCGGTCTTCATGGCCGCCGGGGCGCGAGGACAGAAGCGTCAAAATATAGGGCGAGGGGGCAAAAACTATTGCCATGTCATGCCACGCGCCGCCGAAATTCTCGGCCCAGCCGCTTTTGGACGCAACGGGATAGTCCGAAACAATAAAAGGATAGCGGTTTTGCAGCAAATTCCGCTTGAATTCCTCGCTATAGCGGCCGCCCTCGTCAATAAACCGAAAAATTTCGCGCATATAAAAGCCCGCTTCGGCAGCACTCAGATACGAATATGTAATATTTTGGATGAACCAAGGGTCGCCGCCGCGCTCCTCAATAAATTGCCTATAGCCAACGAGGCCGTGGGCGCGCCGCAAAATCCTTGTGGCAATATTGTCGCTGGGCGCAATCATTAAGTGCAGCAGGCGGCGTTGACTAAAAGTTGCGCCAAATTCGTAGTTGTGGCGAATTGAGCCGCTGCCCTCCCAAAAATCGGATTCGGTGAAGGTGAAAATCGAATCCAAATTTGTGCCGCCGCGCGTGGCCTTTTCGTAAATATAGAGCGCGAAGGGGGCCTTCGTTGCGCTTGCGCCGAAAAACACGCGGTCGGCATAATGTTGAAGCACAAAACCCGTGGCCAAATTCTCAAAATGCACGGAAATTGTGTCGCCAAATTGCTCCATAAATTCCACAAATTCGGCGGCCAGTTTGGTATGCAGGCAGTCCTCGCCCTCGGGAAGCGGGACCAGCAGGAAATCATAGGGATTTGGCGGGGGCGTGCCGCGGACAATCGGCGGCGCGGTGGCGGGTTCGGTCTGCGGCGGCGGCTCGGAGGCCGCAATTTCGGCGGGCGGCGCGGCCTCGTCCTCCAAAGCAAGCCCAAATTGCAGCCCAAGCACAACGCCCACGCCCACAATCGCAATAATCCCTACAACTACAGACAGTATTAAGCCAAACTTTTTCATTTTGCACATCCTTATCATGTCTGCATTGATTCGATAGAAAGTGCCGGCTAAAGCCGGCTGAAGATTCCGACTGGAAGTCGGTTGCGCTTTCCAAGCGTTACTTTAGCCGGCTTCAGCCGGCACTTCATGTCGCGTCAAAATTTCGAGAGAATTCCGGGCAATGAAACTCTGCGCCTCTTGCGGGAAAAAGTTAAGGCGGCCTTCAACGCCTTTAAAGTCGCGCATTTCGCTATAGATTCCCAGGGCCTCGCCCGCCTGCGTGGGAATTTTTCCTTCGTCCGAGTTCTGCAACAAACCGCTCGCAATCAGCCATTCATTTATCCTCTTGCCCGAAATTTTATCATAACCGCATTGCAACAATTCGGCATTAATAAGCCCTGCGACGGCATTTACGGTAATGCTTTCCTCGCTAAGCTGAATATTCGCCGGGTCAAAATCCCGTGGCGCAAAACTTGTGCGCTCCCCCGAAAAATTGTTGATGGCATCCAAAAAAGCCTGCCCATAGCGTTCGGCCTTAACCTGCCCAACGCCCGAAACCTCCAAAAGCTGCTCCATATCGGCGGGCATTTTCATGCACATATCAATAAGTGTGGTGTCGTGGAAAATGACAAAGGCGGGCAGGGCGGTTTCACGGGCGAGATTGAGGCGCACGGTCTTTAGCGCGTCTAATAGCGCAGGATTCACGTTTTGTAGCGGTTGCGCAGTCCTGCGGACTGGCTCAACCGCTTCCACCTTGCCCGCCACCTGCATAGCCATGAGCGAAGCTCCGCGCACGAATTCAAGCCCTTTAGGCGTAACATTAAGCAGAGGAAATTTCGTAGCCGTCTTATGTAAATATCCTTCAGAAATTAAGTGGTTGATGACATCCGAAAGAAATTCGCGCCCCATATTACTAATTCCAAAAGTTGTAAGTTCATCCAGCCTAAATTCCAATACCTTCCTGTTTTTAAGCCCCTTAAGCACATCAATAACGAGCTGCGTACCAAAACGCCCGCGCATCCTAACAACACACGAAATAATCTTCTTAGCCTCGATAGTAATGTCAATTTCTTCAAAACCCGCCGCACAATTTGCGCAATTGTTGCAGGTTGTCGGCGGATTTTCGCCGAAATATCCCAGAATATAGGCGCGCATACAGCCCTTTGTGTCGCAATATAGCTGCATTTCGTTTAAACGCTTGATATTGCGCTCGCGAAGGGCGGCCTCCTCTGCGCGGTCAAGCTGCTTTTTGCTCTCGCCATTGTTAATCAGCCACATTTGCGTGGAATAATCGCGTCCCGTGTGCAAAAGCAGGCAGTCGGCGGGCGCGCCGTCGCGCCCCGCGCGGCCGGCCTCTTGATAATATGCCTCAACATCGCCCGGCATATTATAATGCACAACAAAGCTGACATTTGACTTGTCAATGCCCATTCCAAAGGCGTTTGTCGCCACCATGATGCGCTTTCTGTCATACAAAAAGTCATCTTGATTTTTATGCCTTTCAGTATCACTCAGCCCGGCATGATAGCGCGCCGCGCTATATCCATCATCTTCCAAATACATCTGAACTTCCTCGACGGCATTGCGCGTGGAGCAATAAACAATCCCCGAAACATCGGATTTGCCCTTGAGAAAGCGCAGCAGCGCGCCATATTTGTCGCCGATTTTAATTTTGTCGAAGCGCAAATTCGGGCGGTCGAAGCCCGAAACGAGGACATTCGGGTCTTTTAGCGCCAATTTGTCAACAATATCCTCGCGCACGCGCGGCGTGGCCGTGGCCGTAAAAGCCGCCAAAATAGGGCGTTTGCGCAATTGCGCCACAAAATTAGGAATTGTGGCATAGCTGGGGCGAAAATCCTGGCCCCATTGGGAAATACAATGCGCCTCGTCCACAACAACCATGGGAATATTTGCATCGGCCGCAAAGCCCAAAAAATCAAAGCTTAAGAGCCGTTCGGGCGCAACATAAACCAGCCTGTAAGCCCCATTTGCGGCATTTCGCAGGGCCTTGTCGATTTGATTTTGCGTCAAGGACGAATTTATAAAGGCCGCCGCCACGCCCGTCTGATTTAGGGCGTTAACTTGGTCTTTCATCAGCGAAATAAGCGGCGAAACCACGATAATCACGCCATCCATCATAAGGGCGGGAACTTGGAAGCAAATGGATTTGCCCGCACCCGTCGGCATAATGCCCAAAACGTCGCGCCCTCCCAAAATGTCGCCAATCAAGGCCTCCTGCCCATAACGAAAGCTGTCATATCCAAAAAATTGCTTTAAAACCGCAAGCGGTTCGTTAGGCTCGCTAAACACTATGCAACAACTCCCCGTAACATGGCATTGGCCAAACTTCTACCGAGCAGACTTGCTCCAATCTATCCACTATCTCCCTCAATCTTTCCATGGCGTCCCTCAAACCCGCCTTAGCCTCGCCCAAACATTCCTCAAGAGTGTTTAGCCTATGCGCCAGCATAGCGCAATCGTCAGAAATCTGCCTAAGAAGCTGGGTTTCGGGGCTGCAATTCAAATCTAACGCAAGGTTTTGCTTTTTGGCAATAAGTGTAGCTAAATGGTTCTGATAAGCCAAAACAGCGGGTAAGATGGATTTTCGCACAATTTCAGCCATGGTATAGCCCTCGATTTGCAAGGTTTTGTAATATCGCTCCAAAAGAATTTCATGCCGCGCCTGCAATTCCGCCCGTGTGAATACGCCATATTTCTCAAAAAGTTCAACATTTTGTTCGGACAAATAATTGCCCAAAGCCGCAGGCGTGTCCCGTAAATTCGACAATCCGCGGCTTTCAGCCTCCTGCTCCCATTCTGGCGAATAATTATTGCCCGAAAATATTATACGCCTATGCGCGGCAAAAGTTTTGCGAATAAGCTCTTCAGCGACAAAGGCCAAATCTGACCTCTGACTTCTGACCTCTAATTCATCCGCAAAATTCGACAACATTTCAGCCACCGCCGTGTTAAGCACGGTATTAAATCCCGACAACGAGAAAGACGAGCCCAACATTCTGAACTCGAATTTATTGCCCGTAAAGGCGAAGGGCGAGGTTCGGTTGCGGTCGGTGGAATCTTTTGGAAATTGGGGAAGGGTGGCCACGCCGACCTGTAGGGCCGTGCGCGGTGCTGACGCACTAGCTCCCTCCAAAATTTCCGTCAATTCCTCGCCCAAATATACCGACACAATCGCCGGCGGGGCCTCATGCCCGCCCAAACGATGGTCATTGCCCGCACTTGCCGCGCTTACGCGAATCAAATCTTGATATATATCCACAGCCGCAATTGTGGCCGTTAAAAACAGCAGAAATTGGACATTCTCGCGCGGGGTCTTGCCCGGCTTAAGCAAATTTTCGCCCTTATCCGTGGCCAATGACCAATTATTGTGCTTGCCCGAGCCATTTACGCCGCTAAAGGGCTTTTCGTGCAGCAGACAAACCAAGCCGTGGCGCGCGGCTATACTCTTCATTAAGTCCATGGTGATTTGATTGTGGTCGCAGGCAATATTCGTCGTGGTATAGTGAATTACCAGCTCATATTGCGAGGGCGCGGCCTCTTTATGCTTAGTCGCGGCGCTTACGCCAAGTTTCCATAATTCCAAGTCCAAATCCTGCATAAAGGCCGCAACGCGGGGCTTTAACGAGCCAAAATAATGATCGTTAAGCTCCTGCCCTTTAGGCGGGCGTGCGCCAAAAAGCGTGCGTCCGCATGAAATCAAGTCGGGCCGCCGCAAATAGACCTCTTTGTCGATTAAAAAATATTCCTGCTCCGGGCCGGCCATGGGCACAACGGAGCGCGCATCATTGCCGAAAAGCCGCAAAATGCGCAAGGCCTGCTTGTTCAGAGCTTGCATGGAGCGCAGCAGGGGCGTTTTTTTGTCCAGAGCCTCGCCGCCATAGGAGCAAAAGGCCGTCGGGATATAGAGGGTTTTGTCCTTAATGAAGGCATATGACGTGGCATCCCAAATTGTATAGCCGCGCGCCTCAAAAGTGCAGCGCAGGCCGCCCGAAGGAAAGCTTGACGCGTCCGATTCGCCGCGCACAAGGGATTTGCCCGAAAACGCCATAATCACCCTGCCGTCGCCCGCAGGCGTAACGAAACTGTCGTGTTTTTCGGCTGTTATGCCCGTCATTGGGCCAAACCAATGTGTAAAATGCGTAGCACCCAGGCCGACGGCCCATTCCTTCATGGCATTTGCGACAACATCGGCCACGGCGCGCTCCATGGGCGCGCCAAGCTCAATTGTGCGCTTAACCGCGTGGAAAACCTCGCGCGGCAGGCGTTCCCGCATCACACTCTCATTAAAAACCATAGAGCCAAAAATTTCGACAATATTCTCCATAAAAACCCCGCAAATATTATTTTGTCCTATTCTATCACAACCGAAAAAATTTTGCAAGAAAAAGAGTGGTCGGGAAGTAGTCTAGTCTTCTTGAAAATTCAGCGTGGTTGTTTTGCGGTCGTGGCCTATGTGGGTGTTTTGGAAGATTTTTCGGGCATTTTTCAGGTAGTCGCCGGGATTTGGCATGGCGGGCGAAAAATGCGTCAGCCACAGCTCGCCAACGCCGCCTTTACGGGCAAGCTCCGCCGCCTCGGAAAAAATCATATGCTTATAGGCGCGGGCCTTTGGCAGCCTTTCCTCGTCGCCATAATGCCCCTCGCACACAAAAAGGTCGGAATTTTGGATAAAGGCGGGCAGGCCGCGCGGCGGGCGCGAATCGGTGCAATAAGAAACGCTGAGGCCGCGGCGCGGCGCGCTCATAACCATGTCGGGCGTGAGAATTTGGCCGTTATGCTCAAGCGTTTCACCTTTTTGTAATTTGCCCCAAAAATTCACGGGAATATTGAGCGCGCGCGCCGCGTCGGGGTCAAATTTGCCAAGGCGCCCAATGTCGATTCTAAAGGCGAAGCAGGGGCAATTATGATGCGCCGGATGCGCGCCCAAAATAAAATTCGTAAGCGGAATCTTGAAATCCTTCATGCCACCGGCGGGAATTTCCACAAAATTCAAAGGAAACGGAATTTCGGGCGCGATTACGCAAAGCGAGCGCACAATATGCGCAACGCCAACGGGCCCGACAATTGTCAGCGGCTCATCGCGCCCCGAATGGCCAATGGACAGCAAAAGCCCGGGCAGGCCGGCCACATGGTCTGCATGAAAATGCGTTAAACAAATGCAGTCAATGGTTTTAAAGCCCCATCCGACCTGCTTCGCACTAACCTGTGTGCCCTCGCCGCAGTCAATCAAAACCATGCGCCCCTCAAAGCGCAGCAAAAGCGAGCTTAAATAGCGATTAGGCAGGGGCATCATGCCGCCGCAGCCGACTAGGGCTATATCGAACATGGAATCACTACTTTCTATAGGGGATTCCCGCTTTCGCGGGAATGACGGGTTAGATACTCAAGCGCCGCTTCTAGTGCGTCTGCGGGGTCAATTAGAATGTCCGGCCAAAGATAAAGCTGGTCGGCATTTGCGTCGGGTCTTGAGAAATACGTATAGGAAATGGCAAGCTGTATATTTGAATATGGCAGGGTATATCCAAGCATATCGCCGAAGCCCGAAGGCGAACCGCGGCTGGGCGCGCCCACTATATTGCCAAAACCGCCATCTTGTACCCAATAGGCGAACATTACCCCGGAACTATAAGTATAGTTATCGGTTAATACAGAAATAAATACATCATTGGGGTTTGCGGCGGCCTCAAGATTATGCTCCCACCTGACAATGCCGTCTTGCCAATCATTTGTGCGCTGTGCCTCGGCCAATGGGCTTTGGCGGCGAAATCCGCTGCCATAAGGCACGGAAATGTCCATGGCATAGAGCAATCGAGAGCCTGCAGCAGAATTGCCGCCGCTATTGCCGCGTAAATCTACGATAAACTTGCGAATTCCTTCGTCAATAGCAGCTTCAATCGCCTCTACGACTTCGGTAATATGTTCGCCGTCAATGAAAGCCCGCAGGTCTATGAAGAAGACATCGCCAATCATTTCATGCCGAATTATGAATTCACGCGGCGGTCTTGGCGGGAATATTTGCTCCGGTCTGATATTTAGCAGCGCATATCTCCTTGCGCCATTTTCGTCAATTATGCGTATGGGCAGGTCTGTAATATCCACGCCCGCGCGCTCTAAAAATGCGCCATATCGGGCGAAAATTGCATAAGAGCGCAGACGTTCGACAGAATTTTCGGAATAGAAATATCTGTCAATTGTGGCGAAAATTTCGTCTATGGGTATGCCGCCAATCTCCGCAACGCTCGCGCCCGAATCCTGCAAAATCAAATCAAAACGCCCGTCAATATTTCGCGCCTCCCATTCCACGCTTAGGAAATTGCCGGAAATATGCCACAAATTCATATGCCCGTCCCGCAACGTGGTTATATATCGCCTTAGCGCGAATATGAATTCCTGCCGCGTGTCGTCGGGGCTTATGGCTAGCAAATTTGCCCGCGCGTCCTCATAAGTCTCCGGCAGCATTTCCGGCATAAGGAAAATCGGATGCGTTTCCTCAATAAGCTCCACAACCCGCGCCGCGTCCGCCGCAAGCCCGCTTAAAACCTCTTCGCGCTCAACTTCCCAGCCTCTTACGAATTGTGTTGCCATTCCCTCTCTATATAGTGTCATTGTGTTGAAGGGTCCGCCCGAATTGACTTCTCTTGTTATGGTGATTTCATAGACGCGCGAATCGATGATTAAATTGCCATTTTCGCCAAATTCCCACGGCAGAACTTCATAGCTCCTTATGCTTGAGCCATAAACCCCGTCAATTGTGGCCCAATCGCCTCTCGATTCGGCGCGGAGCGTACCGTCGTTGAAGAAAACGAGGTCAAAGACATTTCTTTGCGGATTAGCCGAATATTGCGCAAGTTCGGGATTTGTGGTGATATTAAGCCGCCAGCGGCTAATCAAGGGTGCATAATCCGGCCTAAACCCGTCAGAATCCAGGATTTTAACGGGATTTTCGCGGATTTCGCTGCCTATGGTTCTGTTGATAAAAATTCCCGTAAGATAGCGTCCCCAAGACCAAACCGCGCCGTCGGACGTAATCGCCAAATGCCGCCCGTTTAGGCTGGAAAAGTCGACAACATTCTCCAGAATTGGCGCGCCTTGGGCTATGTCGCGCAGAATTCCGTTTTCGTCTATGGTGAAGGGGTGGTTTTGCTCGCTAAATTCCGCATCGTCAATTAGGCGGCCAAAAGCGTCATTGCCAAAGCTTAAAATTTCGCCATCGGTGGTTGTGATAATCGTATGACCCAACACGCCCGGCACAAAGTTTACATGGGCCACATTGTCCATTAAATGCACGGGATAAAGATGGGCCATATTCGTGATATGCCCGCCCGAACCTTGTAAATTCGGGATATGCCAGCCCCAGGCCCAAAGG
>JAITMQ010000147.1 GCA_031277225.1 Clostridiales bacterium
TTTTTTGGAAAACCCGGTAGGTAGCGCAATAGCTGTGCGAGAGCACAATCCTTATGTGCCTGAAAATCAATTGAGCTGGAATGTATGGAGAGGAATACACCTGTTTCAATCTGCTAAGACAGGTGAAGATGGGGAGAAAGAAGCCAAAGACTACGTGGTTGAAGCAAACCTACAAGACCAAGAAGCACAAGAAGTTACCCGAGAAATGCTTTCGGATTGGTGCAGAGGGATTTTTACAAGGTTTACACCAACACCAGCGCAGTTACGCAAATTAAGCTCTGCAAGAAATCATCCCCTTGAGATTGAGCTACTTATCTCTAAATATGAGCTTGAGATATTGCAAGCACAAGAAGCGAAAATTTTGGAATCTAACCTCAAAAAAGAAATTGAAGCAATAAAAACTCGCCTTGACCAAATGATAGAAATTTTATCAAATTATACCGAAGTCGAAATGGAGAGTGGTGGGCAGCAAAGCACGAAGGAATAAAGTTTAAATTACTAAACTTTGTAGCTAAAAATATTTGAAGAAGGGGGAATAATAGTATGAGAGCAAAAGATATGGTTATTGAAGGCGAATATGAAGGACTCAAGGTGTCTTTAGGCACTCACGACAAGAAACGAAAAGCACATATCATCCTAAAGGGGTGGGGTGCGGGATATAGGCATATTGACAACACACAAGTTGAAAGCTATACACTTGTGTCGGAAACGGATACATCACATATGACTGCCCGACTTAAAAATGCGGCTGTTACCCAAAGCGTGAGAGCGGGAAATGCAAAGACCTCAGTAGGCTCTGACCTACATAAAATAACCGGTAGCCTGTCATCAATAGCAGCGAATAGGCAGACCGGGAATATTTGCATTGTTGCGGTAAAGTGGCGTAATGGTGGAACAAGCTTGCTGGAAATACAAGATGCATATTACCAAGCGATAGTTGCAAATTGTTTTTCCTTAAATGATTTCAGTAAAAACTTGATACAATGTGCCAGTTGTGGTCATAGTGTCAGTACGAAAGCCAATAGCTGCCCACAATGTGGGGATGCAGAAATCAAGCGGTATGTTCAGGAGCAGCAACAAGTCGAACAAGCCAATTTAGAACGGGATAAAGCCGCGAGAGAAATGTTGGGAAAAGCTGCGAGCGAGTTAAATAAAGAAGAACTGGAACTACTGGAGATATTGGAGCAAAGAAAGGCCGAGGATAAGCTCAAGAATGACGAACGCAATGCCCGAAGGGAAAATTTTCTAAAAGAATCTGAAAAATTTAGAAAAGCAGATGCATGGATTGCGCAATTGAAATGTATGCTATGTGGCGGCGAACTCTCTTTTCTGGGCAAATGCAAGTCTTGTAAGGCTAAAGGTTACAATATACCATGCCCTCTCTGCGGAGGCAAACTAAAGCATGAATTTCTGCATGGCAGGAATATTCGTGATTGCTCTGGTTGTGGAGCACCATTTGGGTAATAAAAAGCTGATTGAAAATGCTCAAAGTGTTTAGGGCGAAAAGGGCTGCAATTTGGCTAGCGAGAAAAAACGCTTGAAGGTTTGGCTTTCAAGCGTTACTTTAGCCGACTTTAGTCGGCACTCACTATGCTACGACAGGATGTCAACAACAATTTCCCCGCCGTTTAGGGTTACTTTCACATCCTCATAACCCACAACCTCACAACCCCGCGCGACGGCGAGGGATTTTGTGCCGGCAGCACTTTTTTTAGTTCCGCCGCCTGCGGAATTCATCACGAATTCAACTTGCTTGCCCTGCGGCAGAAGCGCGATTGCGGCATTAATCGCCGAAACCGGATGCCCCGCCCACACGGGCGACATAATAATGATTTTATCAAATTCGCCCAAATCCGCCGCAAGTGGCGCAATAGGCGTTTTTTTGCGCCTAATCGCCCTAAGTATTCCTATTGCAACAGACGGCCTTTTCACCTCAACAATTTCCTCAATCTCCGCCCCAAGCTCCTCCGCGCGCTTTCGCGCCAGGGCCTGCGTCTTGCCGGAATGGGAATAATACAATATCAAAGTCTTCATAAAAATCACCTCAAGACTATTATAACAATTCAAAAACAAAACAGCAAGAGAATTTTTGCTTGCAAAATTATTTGAATATGCTAAAATATAGAGTAGAGATTTAAATTTTTGATATAATGGGAGGAATTCTATGAAATCGTACGGAGCGGAAGCCATTCGGAATGTGGCTATTTTAGGACATACGGGGTCGGGCAAGACCACGATTGTTGAAAGCGCCCTCAATATTGCGGGGCTTACAAGCCGTTTTGGGCGCGTGGAGGACGGCAATACCGTCAGCGACCACGATGCAGAGGAAATTCGGCGCAAAATTTCTATTGGGGCGTCTATGATTCCAATTGAATGGAAGGACGGCAAAATCAATTTTATTGACACCCCCGGGTTTTTTGACTTTTATGGAGAGGTGCATCAGGCATTGCGCGTGGCGGATATTGCGCTTATTGTGGTTAATGCGAAGTCGGGCGTGGAAGTTGGAACGGAGAAGGCCTGGGAGCTGGCGGAGGCTGTTGGCCTTCCCAAAATGATTTTCCTCAACAATATGGACGACGAGAATGTGGACTTTGACAAGCTTATTGAGCAGCTTAAGGAAAAGTTCGGAAAATGCATTGCTCCCCTGCAATTGCCGATAAAAGAGGGCGGCAAATTTGTGGGCTATGTTAATGCCATCAAAAAAGAGGGGCGCAAATATACCGCGGGCGGCGTGGAAACTTGTGCCGTGCCTGCGGATTTGGAAGATGAAGTCAATAAGGTTCATCATATGATTGAGGAGGCCGTTGCGGAAACCGACGACGATTTGATGGAAAAATTCTTTATGGAAGAACCCTTTACGCGCGACGAAATTTACACGGGAATCGGAAAGGGCATTGCCTCGGCCGAAACAACGCCGGTTATTTTGGGTTCTGCCGTGCAATCTATGGGCGTTGGCGTTTTAATGGACAATATTAAGGACTTTTGCCCGCCTTCAAGCGAGCTTACGGCGGAAATTGTCGCGACGGATGCGAAAAGCGGCGAGGAAGTTAAGTTGCCCTGTAAAGAGGACGGGCCGCCCGTGGCCTTTGTCTTTAAGACCATAGCCGACAATTTTGGCAAGTTGTCGATTTTTAGGGTTTATTCCGGCGTATTCAAAAAGGAAACGCCGCTTTATAATTCGAATAAGGAGCAGTCGGAGAAGATTGCGCAATTATTTGTGATTAGAGGCAAGGAGCAGATTCCCGTAAATGAGCTTAAGGCCGGGGACATTGGCGCAATTGCGAAATTGCAGCATACATCCACCGGCGACACGCTCTGCACGAAGGAAAACGCCTATATTCTGCCGCCTGTCAATTTCCCCGCGCCGCTTTATGCGCAGGGCGTTGTGCCAAAGAATAAGGGCGACGAGGACAAAATTTCGCAGGCTGTTGCGCGCTTCCTTGAGGAGGACAAAACCCTGTCCTTTAAGGTTGACCCCGAAACCAAGCAAATTGTTATTTCGGGCCTCGGCGATAATCATCTTGACGTCATCAAGAGCAAAATGGCGGCGCGTAATAAGCTTGAAGTTGAGTTTATGCCGCTTATTGTGCCATATCGTGAGATGATTAAGGGCAAGGCGGAAGTGGAAGGCACGCATAAAAAGCAATCGGGTGGTGCCGGGCAATTTGGCAAGGTTAAGATTTTGTTTGAGCCAAGCGGCGACTTGAGTAAGGCCTATGAATTTGAATCCAAGGTTGTCGGCGGTTCTGTAGGGCGCAATTTCTGGCCGGCCGTTGAAAAGGGCATTGCGGAATCCTGCAAGGCGGGGCCGCTGGCGGGCTATCCCGTTGTGGGGCTTAAGGCGACGCTTCTTGACGGCAAGGAACATGCCGTAGACTCCAATGAATTAAGCTTTAGCCTTGCCGCCACAATAGCCTTTAAAGAGGCCTTCCCGAAGGCCAAGCCCGTAATTTTAGAGCCGATTATGAAGACCGAAATAACCGTTCCGGACGACTATACGGGCGATATTATGGGCGATATTAACAAAAAGGGCGGGCGTGTGCTGGGCATGGCCAAAGTTGGCGCAAAACAGGTGATTTCCGCCCAAGTACCCTATGCGAAAATGACGACCTATAGTATAGACCTGCGCTCGATGACGCAAGGGCGCGGCGAATATACCATGGAATTTGATTCCTATGAGGAAGCATCGAATGAAACTATGGAGAAAGTAATTGAGGCGCGGAAGGGCGCATAAAGTGGGGTATTGTTTTGGGGGCGAA
>JAITMQ010000152.1 GCA_031277225.1 Clostridiales bacterium
TGCTTTCTGCGATGAGCGACAGCCTTAGCGAGATGAAAGAAATTTCGGCCACAATCCAAGAAACCCAGACCGAAATAGCCACATCCATGGAAGTAGTGTCGGCTCATCTATACCGAAGCCAACAAGCAACAAACTTTTCGATAATCCTGGGTGGGCTGTTTATAGCTTTAGTGGTGGCTTTGATATTTGCTGTCAGTTGGAAGGTGAGGTGATTTTATGGCCAGCATCATAGCCCTATCCGCAACATCAATAATAGCCGTTATTATAGTCTATATCAGAAGTCTCAAATCTAAAAAAGAGAGGTGATTTAAATGTCTTCAATGTTTGTTTCGCTAACACCCGTTTTTATTATAGGTGCTGTTGTTCTTGTTGTTTTGTTTTTTGGTGTAGGAATCCTTAAACTAATTGTTACAAAAAGGGAGAAAAAGGAAAAAGAAAATGCAAGGGAAAATGCAAAAATTGCGAGTTTAGCCTCCGGTGTAATAAATGGCAATAAAGAGAGGTGAAGCTGATGACATATGAAGGGGCGATAATTTCAACTATTGCTTTAGAATTAAGCCCGGTTTTTTACACAAATTTCGCAACAAATCCTGTATCGGAATTTTTGCAATTTTTAGTTATTGGCCTAAATATAGGACTACTCTTAGGATTTGGCATTTTCTTTATATCTTGGGGAGTTAGTCTTGTGTTAAGCATATTAAAAAGGTAATCCGGATTGCCTTGGAGTTTATTAAATTTTAAAGATTTATGATGAAGGGAGAAAAGACTATGAAAAACAAAAATCCAAGCACAAAACCTAAGCCCGGCTCAAAACCCGGCGGCAATAAGGCTCAAAAGCTTTTTGGCAAAACAAGGCAAAGGTCAAAAATTGCCCTTACTGCTTTAATGGCGATGGTGTTTACCGTTATTGCGTCACTAACGGTTTTCGCTTCTGACCCTGTCGGCATTACACCATTTGACACAAGCAGCATAAATATTGCCGAACAAATGGGAACCGCCTTAAACGGCATGGTTGCGCAAATCTTTGAAGTAATTGCCGTTATATTGCCCATAGCACTATTAGTTATTGGTGCTGTCGTGGCAATTAGGCGCAGTATCAGCCTTTTGCAGTCTTTGGTGCAAAGGTGATAGCTAGAAACTAGGGGCTAGAAACTAGAAGTAGATTCGGAAATCCAAGCTAAATATGAGGGAAGGCCATCTCTGATGGGTATGGAAATTATTTCCGGTACTTGGTAGGGGTGGTTTTTTGTTATGGCGGATTCGGCGGCGGGATAGTGCGCGGCCGTGGTTTTGATGAACAGCAGAATTTCGGGATTTGTTTCGATTTTGCCCTCCCAAATATAGCGGCTTGTAATGCTTTGAAATTGCACACAGGCCGCCAGGCCGCCGCCAAGCAGGGCGTCGGCAATCTTGCCCGCCACATCCTCATTTGGGCAGGTATTTAAAATCATGATATATTCGTTCATAAAGCCTCCTAAAGGTTCAAAACCAGCGGAAACAAGGCGATTGCTAATAGATAGGCCAGAATTGTGAACATTCCGCCGAATCTTACATAGTCCATAAAGCGATAGCCCGCCGACAGCGTCATGGTCATTGGCGGCGTGGAAACGGGGGTTGCATAGGAGATATTACAGGCGATTACCACGGCCATTACGACGGATTTCACGTCAATATTCATTTGCAGGGCAATGGAAACGGCAATTGGGACAAGCAGGGCGGCCGTGGCCGTGGCGGACATGAAATTGCCCAGAATTATCGCAACCAAAGCCAGACCCGCGCAAATTAGCCAAGGCGAAACCCCGTCGCCCATGAGATTAACCATGCCTTCGGCAATCATAGCACCCGCGCCGCTTACTTCCAGCCCCGTCGCCAAGCCAAGCGAGGCGGCGATTACAACCACAGAATTCCAGTCCATGGCGGCAAAAACCCTTTGTTGCGTGATACAGCGGGTTACAATGCAGGCCGCAGCGCCAACCATGGCGACCGTTCCCAATGTCCAAAGCCCCGTAATAAAGCCGACGACGCAAAAAAGCAGAATTGCGACGGAAATTACCATTTTAAAGGGGACAAGCTCGATAAATCGCGGCTTGGGATTTCTTGGAACTTCTTCTTCTTGAGGGGGCGGCGGCGGGCGCGCAATTCTTTCCGTTGGGCGAACTTCTTCTTCGCTTATTAAATTGCGCGGATTTTTCTTGCTTTTGCGCAGAATTAGTCGGCCAATCGTCAAATAATAGACAATCAGCAAGACAATTATAGGCCCGCCAACGCGCGCAAGCTCGAAAAAGCCCATGGTTTCATGCCCGCCCGTTTGCAAAATGCCCTGCGCAATCAGCTGTGGCGTTGAACCCACCAAAGTCAGCCCGCCGGACGTAACCGCCGCCATGCCAACCACCATATAAGTATTTTTTTTCGTGAATTTGCCATTAGAGGCGGCCACGGCCGAGGCGGCCACGGGCAACATCATTGCGGCGGCGGCCGTATTGCTTAAAAATGCGGCAGGAACCGAGGCCACCAAAATTAGCACCACAATGAAAATCTTTTCATTGCCGCCGACTATTCGTAAAATTCCGCGCCCCATAATTTGCGCAACGCCCGTTTCAAAGAGGGTGTTTCCAACGATTACCATTCCGATTATAAGAAAGACCATATCATTGGCGAAGCCGCCAAAGGCCTGCGCCGGCGTGATTACACCAAAAATAGCCAAAGCCAGACAGGCCAAAATTGACGTTGTGGCAATGGGAATCCAATCCGTGATATAAAAAACCAGCGCAATCCCGATAATTATCAGGGCGATATAGGCGGTGTCCAAATTTCATCACCTTTTTCTTTAATTTCTTTTATAAATTTTCGGTTTAATAAATGCAGCGGAATTCCTTGCGGGCACACACGGCTACATTCGCCGCAGTCCGTACAGCGTTCGGCCACATGGAAGGCGCGCACGGCGTGAAACATCTGCCCTTCAAAATCCGTTGTGTTAACCTTTGCGGCCATGTCGAATTTTGTGCTGGAAAACACGCATTTTTTGCAATTGCAGACGGGGCAGGTATTTCGGCAGGCATTACAGCGTATGCATTTTGACAGCTGTTTTTGCCAATATAAAAATTTTTCTTCGCTTGACAGCTCCTCAATATTTTCAACCCAATCAAAACGCTCGTTATCATCCTGCGCCACGCGCTCAAACAAATCGCCGCCTATCACTTCGTCAAACACGGCATGTTCTATTTTGCGGCAAACTTGACATTTTTCGAATAGCCCAACTTCTTCCATTTCGTCAACATGAACATTGCCGCCGCAACCAATTCCGATTATAATTTTCTTGTCGCGGTCGATAACATGTTCTTTGAGCATACGGTCAAAGCTGTGCGAGTCGCAGGGTTTAAGGAAGACGGCGGTCTTGCCCTCGAATTTGCGGTCTCCAAGCCAGGGCGAGTCCATCAAATATTTGCTGAGATTCGCGCTGCAAAAGCGGTTATAGACCATGTTTTCAACGGATTCGACACTATGGAATGAGGCGGGTTCGGGCAGCATTTCAAAATCGGACTTTTTCCAAGCGACAATGCGGTCGGCCTCGCCGCTTTCCAGAAGTTCCACGGCGCGCCGCTTCATCTGCGCCTCAATTTCGGCGATTTTTGGCGCATTTTCGGGATTAATCGGCGGATAGACATAGGGGCGGCTAAATGGGCGGCCTGTGGGATTTGCGCCCTCGGCAGAGGGCATATTGCGAATGTCAACAATCCGCGTATTCGGCCCAAGAGCCAGAATTGTTTCGGTAAATTCATTCATGACCTGCGCAAATTTTTGTGCCTCGGCGGCGGAAATCCACTCCAAGCGCATACGCCCGGCCTCGATTCCCATAAATTCCAATAGCGAAAAAAGCAGGGCAAAGCGGCGGCGCGTGTGGTAATTGCCTGTGGAATAGTGGCAATCGCCGGGATGGCAGCCGCAAATAATCACGCCGTCTGCGCCCTTGCCAAAGGCGCGAAGCACAAAAATGGGGTCAACGCGGCAGGAGCATGGCACCTTGATAATTTTAACATTTGAGGGATAATTTAGGCGGCTTGTTCCCGCCAAATCCGCCCCCGCATATGAGCACCAATTACAGCAAAACGCGATAATCAACGGTCTGAATTCATTAGGCATAGTGCATCCACCTCCGCTTGTAATTGTAAATTTGTGTAACCAAGTAAATTCATAGCGCCCGAGGGGCAGGCGACGACACATGCGCCGCAACCAAGGCAAAGCGCCTGATTGACATGCGAAATGCGCTCCAGCGTTTTATAGCCGAATTCGTCGACTTTTGTCGGGCCATAGCTAATTGCGCCATAGGGGCAGACGAGGCCGCAAAGCGAACAACCATTGCAGGAATTTATGTCAACCGTGGCCGTGCAGGGATTGCTTAGCAAAATGTCCTTCGCCAGAAGGCCGATAACCTTTGCGGCGGCCGCCCCCGCCTGTCCGACGGTCTCGGGAATGTCCTTTGGGCCTTGCGCCGCGCCCGCCAAAAACACGCCCGCCGTGGGAGATTCCACGGGGCGAAGCTTTGCATGGGCCTCGGTCATGAAATTATTTGTGTCAATGGAGGCGGAAAGCATGGAAGCAAGGGGTTTTATGCCCGTTGCGGGCTGAATGGCCGTGGCCAAAATAACCATGTCGGTTTTAAGCTCAAGCTTCACATTATCCAGCAAATCCACGCCGCTAATGGCCAAATGGTCGCCCATATCCATCACGCGCCCAACTTGACCCTTAATATAGCGCACCCCGAAATCCTCTTCGCTGCGGCGATAGAACTCGTCATAGGCCTTGCCCGGCGTGCGCATGTCGATATAGAAAATATTTACATCTATATCGGGATATTTGTCCTTAATCAATATGGAATGTTTTGCCGTATACATGCAACAAATCTTGGAACAATAGGGTTTTCCGCGCTCGGTGATGTCGCGGCTGCCCACGCATTGAATAAATGTGATGCTCTTGGGCTTGCGCCCGTCGGAAAGGCGCACCAATTCGCCGCCCGTCGGCCCTGCGCCATGTGTAATGCGTTCGAATTCCATGCTTGTAATCACATCGGGGTTGTCATAACCAAATTCGCCGAATTTGCCGAGTTCAATCACTTCAAAGCCCGTGGCGACAACGATTGCGCCGTATTTTTCCGTTGCGAATTCGTCCTGCAACTCAAAGTCTATTGCGCCGGGCTGACAAACAGTCTGACAGAGGCCGCATTTGCCCGTCTTGAATTTAATGCAATGTTCGCGGTCAATGGCGGGAACAAGGGGCAGAGCCTGCGCAAAGGGAATGTAAATCGCCGTGCGATTCGACAGGCCTGTATTAAACTCGTCGGGAATTTTTTTGACGGGGCATTTATTCCAACAATCGCCGCAACCCGTGCATTTCTCCATGCAAACAGAACGCGCCTTCTTACGAATTGTCGCCGTAAAATTGCCGACAAAGCCTTCAATTTTTTCAATTTGACTATATGTTAAGATATTTATCTTGTCATGAGAGGCGCAATCGACCATTTTCGGCGTTAAAATGCAGGCAGAGCAGTCCAGCGTGGGGAAAGTCTTGTCCAATTGCGCCATTTTGCCGCCAATGCTTGGCGTTGTTTCAACCAAATCGACTTCAAAGCCCGCCTCGGCAATATCGAGAGCGGCTTGAATTCCCGCAATTCCGCCGCCTATAACCAGCGCGCGCTTCACAACCGAATTTTCCTCGGGGAATAGCGGCGCGTTAAGGCGAACTTTGGCGATTGCCGCGCGGGTCAGTTCGACGGCCTTGACCGTGGCCTCGCCGCCATCTCTATGTATCCACGAGCAATGTTCGCGAATATTGGCAATTTCTACCATATAGGGGTTCAGACCCGCACTCTCGGCGACTTTGCGAAATGTCGCCTCATGCATTCGCGGCGAGCAGGCCGCCACAACAATGCCGTCCAAGGAATTGTCGCGAATGGCCGCCTCAATGAGGCTTTGACCGGCCTTTGCGCACATATAGGGATATTGCGCGGCGAAGGCGACGCCCGTAATGCCTCTAATCTCCTTGATTACGGCATCCGCGTCCACCGTGGCCTTGATATTTGAGCCGCAATGACAAATAAAAACACCAATCTTTTCCATCTATATCACCTCATGTATTTGCGAAAAGCCGCCACAAGCAGCTGCTGCGGCATATCCGGCGCGAATTTCGCCTCTACTTCTTCTACGGTCAGAAATTCCGCCCCTTTAGGCCGAATTGCCGCCAGCCGCACGGCCTCAATCAGATTCGCAGGCTTAACATCGCGCGGGCAACGTTGCACACAAGAAAAACAGGCCAAACATTGCCAAAGTGCGTCGCTTTCCAAAAGCGCCGCCACATCGCCGCGCGCCAAATAAGTAATAAATTGATGCGGTCTATGCTCCATCTCGTCATATGACGGGCAGGATGCCGAACAACGCCCGCATTTCATGCAACGCCCAATGTCGACTCCGCTAATATCCAAAATTTCTTCCAGTTGATATTCATAATTTAACATCTAAGGCCTCCTCCAGAATTTCGGTGAAGTAGTAAATCGGCAATTGATTCTGCTTTCTGATATTGTAGGCGCATAGCGGACAGGCGGTAATCAAAAATTCCGCATCAAGCCGCGCCGCATCCGCAAGGATTTTGCGGCTAAGCTCGTTGGCCTTGGCCTCATTACTAAGCGAAATATAGCCGCCGCAACATTCGGCGCGAAGGGGATAATTTACGGCCTCGCCGCCCAGCGCGCGAATGAAATCCTCTATAATCGTGGGATTTTCGGGGTCGTCAAAGGCCATTACAACACTTGGACGCAGAAGCATACAGCCATAATAAGCCCCGATTTTGCGGCCTGTAAGCGGCTTCACAACCCTGCGGCTTAATTCCTCAAAGCCGACAAAATCCCGCAAAACCTCAAGATAATGCAGAACCGTTGCACCGCCGCCATAGGCCAAATCCTCGTCATAGCGGGCAATAGTATCCCGAAAATCCTTATTTTTGGCAGCATCGTCATTTACGCGCTTAAGCACATGGTGGCAGGCCGAACAGAGCGTAACCAGCGGACGCGCGGCGTTTTCGGCGGCCTTAAGCGCGCGTATAGACGGCAGTTTTTCGGCATGGGCATCTTTTCCAAGCGGATAAACCGCGCCGCAACATTGCCAGTCGGCAATTTCGCAAAGCTCAAAACCCAAAGCCCGCGCCGCACGACGCGCACCGGCCTCAAGCCCCGCCGCCTTGGTTTTTAAAGTGCATCCCGGATAATAATCAAAATTCATAATAATTTCCCTTTGTCAATCGTTAGTCTATATGTTATAATTAATATACCATGAAATTTTGATTATGTAAATAGGAAAATGAGGTGATTTTTATGGGAGCTTTGAAGCAGAGATTGGATGAAGCCGTTAAGGGTATGCATGAGCATGACATGGCGCATATTGTGGTTTTTGCCGAGTATGTGAGGGCAAGGGAGAAAAAATTAGTTGACGACATGATGGCTTTAAGTGCCTCAAGTATGGATTTTTGGTATAACGATATAGATGATGAGGTGTGGAATGATGCATAATCAAGGTGATATTATTCTTGTTCCTTTGCCTTTTACAGATTTATCGGCAAGCAAAAGACGTCCCGTGCTTGTGGTGTCCAAACGAAGTTACAATGATGTGGCTGATGATGTGGTTGTGGTATCTATAACATCAAGCCCGGGCATGAAGCCCTATGAAGTCCGAATCACTAAAGAAGATATGCTGGAGGGCTTGTTGAAAAAGGACTCCTGCATTAGGGCGGACAGAGTCTATACTTTAGCGCAGAGCATTGTGCAAAAACATTTTGGCCGGGTTAAGCCGGAAATTGTTCAGAAGGTGAAAGAAAAAATATTTGAATTAATGGACGAAAATTCGGAAAAGGATGGTGGAGATGAAGGGATTGTATAAGATTTCAACGGGGGAGCTGGACGGGCTTTTTGCTGAGATTGCCCGGGAAATGCGGCTTTACGCCCCTTTGCGGCAGGGGAATGAATTAAATTTTGGATTATGGGGCGCAAGTGTTACGGTGGATTTGCACGGCCTAAAGACCGACAATACGCCCAAAGACCTGTTTTTGCCGCAGTCCGAGGATTTGTATTCGGCAAGCCTTAAGGGCGGCGACATTAAAATCAACCCCGCCGAGGCGGAATTTGCGCCCTTTGTGGTCTTTGGGGTCAAGGCCTGCGACATTAAGGCCACCGCCGTTTTGGACAATATTTTCCTAAAGGGCGATTTTGTTGACCATAACTATAAGCTGCGCCGCGAAAATGCACTTATAGTTTCTTTGGCCTGCAATAAGCCCGGAATGAGCTGCTTTTGCGCGGCCTTTAACCTCGATGCCGCAGCTCCGGGTGGGGATATTGCTACTTGGCTTTGTAATGAATACCTATACCTACAGGCGCAAAATGAGAAGGGAGAGGGCTTCATTAAGCAATTCGCCCATTTGCTACAAGAGGCCGAAGAGGGCGAGATTGCCCCAATCCAAGCAGAAATCCGCGAAAAAATTGCGGCCTTGCCTTATAGCGAATTGCCCCTTGAGAATTTTACGCCCGAAAATATGCTTAAACTCTTTAATCACGAAAATTGGAATATTTTGTATAAGGCCTGCCTCGGCTGCGGAATTTGCACCTATATTTGCCCAACCTGCGGCTGTTATGACATCCGCGACTTCGAGGCGAAATGCGGCGAAATTCAACGTTTCCGCTGTTGGGATTCCTGTATGTATCCCGATTTTACGCTTATGGCGCATGGCAATCCGCGCATAAGCCAAAAAGAGCGTTTTCGCCAGCGTTTCATGCACAAATTGGCCTATCACCCCGAAAAATTTGCAGAATATGGCTGTGTGGGCTGTGGGCGTTGCGTCAATAAATGCCCCGTTTCACTAAATATTGTCAAAATCATCAAGAGCTTGGGAGGTGAGTAAATTGCGAGATTTTCAGATACCAAAAGTTGGGATAATTACGGAAATTTTCGAGGAAACGCCCGATGTTAAGACATTTCGGGTTGTGGACGAAAGCGGAGCTAAGGCCTTTGACCATATGCCCGGGCAATGCGCCATGCTTAGCGTGCCCGGCGTGGGCGAGGCTATGTTTTCCATCGCCTCCTCGCCCACGAATACTAAATTTATGGAGTTTAGCATAAAGCGCGTCGGCGTGCTCACCGAGCATATACATAAATTGGAGCCCGGCGACAAGCTTACCATTCGCGGCCCCTATGGCAATTTTTTCCCCGTGGATACAGAGCTTAAGGGCAAAAATATCCTTTTTGTGGCGGGCGGAATCGCGCTTGCGCCCGTGCGAAGCGTAATTAAATATGTCTTCGACAATCGCGCCGATTATGGCTATGTCGACATTCTCTATGGCGCGCGCAATCCCGAAGGCCTGGTTTATCGCAAGGAAATCGAAAAATCGTGGGCAGACAAGCCGAATACAAATGTTTTTTTAACCATTGACCAACATGACGAAGATTGGGACGGGCATATCGGCTTTGTGCCCGATTATTTCAAGAAAATCGGCTTTTCGACAGACAAGCTCGTCGTTATGTGCGGCCCGCCGATTATGATTAAATTTACAATGGCTCTGCTTCTTGAAATGGGCTTTAAAAAAGAGCAGGTCTATACCACTCTGGAGCTTCGCATGAAATGCGGAATAGGCAAATGCGGGCGTTGCAATATAGGGCCAAAGCTGGTTTGTGTGGACGGGCCCGTGTTCCGCACCGATGAACTTGACAATCTTCCTGACGAATTTTAATGAGGTGATATTATGCAAAAAATGGCAAATGTTTATTTTGACGGCAAGCATTATTTGGTGCCGGATGATTTGACTATAATGACGGCAATGGAATATGCCGGAATTCGGCTGATTCGCGGCTGTGGCTGCCGCCACGGTTTTTGCGGCGCATGTGCAGCAATTTATCGGATTAAGGGCGAAAACAGGCCGCATTTCAGCCTTAGTTGCCAAACCAAGGTTGAGGACGAGATGTATGTCGCAACCCTGCCCTTTTTCCCGCTTAACAAAAAAGATTATGACCTCAACGAGCTTACGCCCTCGGATAATATTATGATGGAGCTTTTCCCCGAAATTTACGCCTGTGTGGGCTGTAATGCCTGCACAAAATCTTGCACGCGCGCGCTTAATGTCATGCAATATATCGCCATGGCAAAACGCGGCGGTTTTGAGGCCTGCGCGCATATTTCCTTTGATTGCACGGCTTGCGGCATATGCTCGGCTCGTTGCCCCGCAAATATTTCCCATAATCTCGTTGGCCTGCTGGCGCGCCGCCTAACAGGAAAATATATCCAGCCCGAAGCCGCCCACAACACCGCCGCCGCAGCCGCCATAGCCGAAGGCCGCTTCGACGCGCAAATGGACGAAATCATGGCCCTGCCTATGGAAAAGCTTAAGGAAATGTATGATAATAGGGAGATTGAGAAGTAGGAGGTGTTTGATATGAAAGTTGGGGATATGGTTTCAATTTTGGATGTCAAAAACCAAAGTGAGCATAAATGGGTAACTCTTTCGCCGCTTACTCTTGATGAAAATGGTTTTGTGAATGGGGGCCGGGTTGCCATGGTTTCCGATTTAAGCAGTGCAGCAACAGATGTTGCTATTGAAGCTCGCGAAAACGGGGACAGGTCTTTGGTTTTGGCCGGACTTCCCGATACTGAAATTATTATTACCGGCTTAGTAGTGGACAATGGCCATTTCGAGTATGGTTGTGAGCCGCTTTTGGTTGCTTAGCATTTGGAATTTGCATAATGAAAGGATGGGTATGTATGAAGATTGGAGAAATGATAACTCTCAAAGATGTTATAAACCGCAAGGATAGGAGTAATTTTGTTACGCTTTCGCCGCTAACAACCAACGAGGACGGCCATGTTGTCGGTGGGCAGATTTTGGCGATAACCCCTTCGGTTTATGTGGCGGAGGATATGGCCTTTGAAGCCCGCGAAAAAGGCGAGCGGGCTTTGGTGATAGACGCAATGCCGGATGTTGATTTTTATGTGGGGGGTTTGGTTTTTTATGGCGAAATTAAAGATTCCGATTATAATAGACAAGCAGTCTAATGTTATTTTTGTAACTTTGACTGTTGTAATAAATAATAAAGTGGCCGATATTCCGTTTAAGCTGGACACCGGTTGCAATTCCGTGGTCTTAAAACATAAAACTTTGCAAGCCTTCGGAATCGACACAACCTCAAAAGCCATGCGGAATAAGCCCTCGATGCCGGGAAGATTGGCAGATGGTACAAGCTCAAATTTCAAGCAAGTGGGTGATATTGCGCTATATTCCAACGGAAATCTTCTCGCCAAAACCGGCGTAATTTGCCACGCAACCCAAGAAACTAATAATCTATTGGGCACTTCGGTTTTGCATAGGTATTTGAGCTATAAAATCCAAGTCGGCGGGGATTTTCAATATTTGGAGTTGGAGAAGTAAGTAGAGCAGGAATTGCAACGTCATTCCGCGCTTGACGCGGAATCCCCCGCTATTTGTAGCATCTGCAAAGCACGAGGGGATTCCCGCTTTCGCGGGAATGACGGGACTGTAGACAAGCGGGGACTTTAGGGGAGTAGGGATATGGAATTTGCGATTCACAAGGTTTTGCACGGGGATGTTCATGAATATGTTGTTTGCCATATAGCAAGCAAACAGGCGGCCCTTCGGGGCATTGTTCCCGACGATATTTTGGACGATTTGTCGAATACAGTCGAAGAGCGGGTCGAAAGCATCAAAACAGGCCTTAACGAGGCGAGATGGCATTATTATTATGCCGCCTTCGACAACAAAATGATTGGCAGGCTAATTTTCGGGGAAAATGACGACGAAACCCAGCCCAAAACGGGGCTGATTGCCTCAATTTACCTTCTGCCCGAGTTTTGGGGCAGGGGTCTTGGCCGCAAAATGATGGATTTTGCCGTGGAAAAGCTGAAAAGTATGGGATTTCGCAAGGTAATTCTTTGGGTTATTCGAGAAAACGCACGCGCAAGGCGATTCTATGAAAGTTATGGCTTTGCGCACGACGGAGCAGAAAAGGAAGATATTCAAGGGGAAAAATTATTGATTCACATGAGATATAGTTTGAATTACAAAAACTAGGAGGTAGAAAATGCAAACACCATTCTTGCCACATATGCTGGAATCTATTGAAAAAGTCGAGGCCAATCGCGCCGCGCGCCTAGAGAGCGAACCGCGCCGCCTTGACGCGAACGAAAAGCGGGATTTGCTGGAAGAATTCCATCCCGATTACGGCGACAAGGGCTTTGCGGAAATTCGCATTGGCGCAAATTCGGGCGAAAAAGCCCCCAAAGAGCTGGCCGCGCTGCTCCATTCCAAAAGCAAGTTGTCGGGCGTAAATCTGAACTTGGAAAATGTCGAATATGACGTGGATGTGCTGATTATAGGCGGCGGCGGCGCGGGTGCGGCGGCCGCCATAGAGGCGCAGGGCGCGGGCGCAAATGTGCTGATTGTAACAAAGCTTCGCATGGGCGACAGCAATTCCATGATGGCCGAGGGCGGAATTCAGGCCGCCGATAAAGACACGGACAGCCCAATGCAGCATTATTTGGACTCCATGGGCGGCGGGCATTATAAAAACAAGCCCGAACTTTTGCGCCGCCTTGTAATGGAAGGGCCGGGTGCTTTGAAATGGCTGAACGAACTGGGCGTTATGTTCGACAAGCACGAAGACGGCACAATGATGACCTTTCCGGGCGGCGGCCTTTCGCGCAAACGCCTCCATGCCTGTGCGGATTACACGGGCGCGGAAATTACGCGAGTTCTGCGGGATGAAGTGCATGGCCGCCGCATACAAATTGTGGAATATACTGCCGCGCTGGAGCTTTTGTTGGATGAAAATGGGCAAGCCGCCGGTGCTGTGCTCATGAATATGCTGACGGGCGAATATTCCGTGGCGCGCGCAAAAACCGTAATTATGGCCACGGGCGGCTCGGGCCGTATGCATTATCACGGCTTTCCGACAACAAATCATTATGGCGCAACCGCCGACGGCATCGTCATGGCCTATCGCGCGGGCTGTAACCTGCTTTATCAAGACACAATCCAATATCATCCCAGTGGTGCGGCCTTTCCCGCGCAGCTTTTTGGCGCGCTTGTAACCGAAAAAGTCCGCTCGCTTGGCGCACAGCTGCTTAATGTTGAAGCACATGCCTTTGTGCATCCGCTGGAAACCCGTGATGTGGCGGCCTCTGCGATTATTCGCGAATGTCGTCAAGTTGGCAAGGGCATTGAAATTCCGGGCGGAGCGTCGGGGGTTTGGCTGGACACGCCCTTAATCGACATTATTCACGGCGAGGGCAAAATCGCTTCCGCCCTGCCGGGAATGTTGCGCATGTTCCTAAATTATCAAATTGACCTGCGAAAAATGCCCATTCTCGTCTATCCGACTTTCCATTATCAAAATGGCGGAATCGAAATCGAAAATGAGGGCAATACGAAGAAAATTGAGAATCTTTTCGTTGCGGGCGAGGCCGCGGGCGGAATTCACGGGCGAAATCGCCTGCTGGGTAATTCCATGCTGGACATTATAGTTTTTGGCCGCCTAGCGGGGCAAAACGCCGCAAAAATGGCAAAAAATGTGAATCTCGGCAATGCTTCGCTGAAGCATGTGCATGACTATGAGCAAGAAATCGCCCAAGCGGGCTTGGAAACAGGCGCAACCTCGCCCATCCTCCTGCCGAATTATATTCGAGATGTTAATGCCACGAAAATATGCGGGGGTGAATTATGAGCAAAAACCAAATACAAATTTTTGAAAGCAAGCGAATTCGCACGGCTTGGGATGAGGCGAATGAGGAATGGTTGTTTTCCGTGGTGGATGTCGTCGGCGCGCTGACCGAGCAGCCGACACCACGAGGAGCAAGCAATTATTGGGCAAAACTTAAGGAACGTTTGATTGCAGAGGGTTTTCAACTGCTGACAAATTGTCAGCAGTTGAAAATGAAGGCCGCCGACGGCAAAATGCGGCTTACGGATGTCGCAAATACCGAACAACTTTTGCGGATTATCCAGTCAATCCCTTCACCAAAAGCCGAGCCTTTTAAGATGTGGCTTGCGTCCGTCGGGCGCGAGCGCATTGACGAGGTTATTGACCCCGAATTGATTATTGACCGCGCACTTGAAACCTATCTCAAAAAGGGCTATTCCCGCGAATGGATTAATCAGCGACTGCAGGCTATTCAAGTCCGCAAGGAATTAACGGACGAATGGCAAGACCGCGGCGTTAAGAAAGGCATTGAATACGCCATTCTCACAGACGAAATCTCTAAGGCATGGTCGGGCATGACCACACGCCAATACAAAAGTCATAAGGGCTTAAAGAAAGAAAATTTGCGGGATAATATGTCGACGCTTGAATTGGTGCTTAATATACTGGCCGAGGCCACGACGACCGAAATTTCAAAGGAGCAAAAGCCCGAAACTTTTGAGGAGAATATGCAGGTTGCCAAAAGCGGCGGCGAAGTGGCCGGCATTGCCCGAATTGAGGCCGAAAAACGCACGGGCAAGCCCGTCATAACTTCAAAAAATAACGCCGATTTCGGCAAACTTATTACGGATTTAATTGATATGCCCTAATTACATATGAGGTGTTTTATGATAATTCAAGTGGAAAATTTGCGTAAAAATTATGCGGATGTCAAGGCGGTAAACGGAATCAGCTTTAGCGTCAAGGAGGGGAGCTTGTTTTCGTTTTTAGGCACGAATGGCGCGGGCAAGTCCACCACTATCGGCATTTTAACCACGCTTTTGGCCCAAACATCCGGCAGCGCGAAAGTCGGCGGTCTTGACGTGGCGCGTCAAGGCGAAAAAGTGCGCGAACTTATAGGCGTTGTATTCCAAACTGCCGTGTTGGACGAACTTTTAACCGTTCGCGAAAATCTCGACATTCGCGCGGGTTTATACGGATTTTCTGCGCGCAAACGCAAAGAGGCCGTGGAAAATGCCATTAAACTTGCGGGAATTTCCGAATTCGCCAATCGCCGCTATGGCAAGCTTTCCGGCGGCATGAGGCGGCGAACCGACATTGCCCGCGCGCTGGTACATACGCCAAAACTGCTGTTTTTGGACGAACCGACAACCGGGCTTGACCCCAAGACACGCCAGGACATGTGGCAAATGCTTCGCGATTTGCAGCGAGACACGGGAATGACGGTCTTTTTGACCACGCATTATATGGAAGAGGCGGCGGAAAGCGACGATATTGTGGTGATTCACAGGGGCGAAATTCGCGCGCAGGGCACGCCTTTGTGCCTTAAGCAGCGATATTGCCACGATTTGCTTAAAATCACGACCACGGACGGCGAATATATCGAAAAGAAAATGCCCTCGACCGTCGACGCGCTGGTCGCCGCCGAGGCCTATAAGGGGCGCATTGAAAATATTGAGATTATCAATGGGACGCTGGACGATGTGTTTTTGAATTTGACGGAGGGCTATGAAAATGCTGATTAAACGCCAACTGCTGGTATTTTTCCGCGACAGAGCGGCCGTTTTCTTCTCGCTTATGAGCGTGCTTATGATTTTCGCACTCTATATCCTATTTCTGGGAAATGTCCTGGCGCAGCCCCTGCGGGCGTTTTTTGGCGACGTGGCAGGAATTGACAATATAGTCGGCGGCCTTATGCTTGGCGGCCTCGTCGCCGTCGCCGCCCTAACCGGCTGCCTTGGCGCATTTGAAATTTTCGTGTCCGACAAAAAGCGCGCCTCCATGGACTTTATGACAAGCCCGACAAGCCGCCGCAAGCTCTCCTTACAATATGTCCTCGGTTCGTCCGTGGTGGGGCTGATAATGACCCTTGCCGCGCTTGTGCTGGTTATGGCCTATTTGACTTTTAACGGCGCGCCCCTGCCGGGCTTACAAAATATGGCACTCCTGCTTTTCACCGTGATTTTAAGCGTGCTTTGCGGCAATGCCTTTGTGTTTTTCATAATCCAATTCGTAAATGGCACAAATGCCTATGCCGCCGTTTCCGCCGTGGTTGGCTCGCTAATTGGCTTTGTTGCGGGGGTTTTTGTGCCAATCGGAACAATGCCCGCCGCCGTTCAATGGATTATCCGAATTTTCCCAATGAGCCATTCTGCGGCAATGTTCCGCCAAATCCTTGTTGACGAGCAGCTTGAGCAACTTTTCTACGGCGCGCCCGCCGAATATCTCGAGAATTTCCGCCTTTCCCAAGGCATAACCTATGCCTTTGGCGACCTAATCATAAACTTTTGGCATTCCGCCGCCGTTCTGACCCTAAGCGCCATAACTTTCTTCACCCTGGGCCTGATTTTCATGAAGAAAAGGCAAAAATAGCCGAAATGCTCGGAACTTCATCCGCTAATATTTACAACAAATTTAAAAGAAGCAACTTTTCCGAAAAAGAGCTTAGGGAAATAGCTGGGATTTTCGGGGTTCGTCGCGGCGCGGTATTTTGCTACTTGTTTCCATTGCTCTTGATTTGTTTGTCTAAACCACACGGCAAATAAGGCGGTCGGCTTCATGTCCCGCGAGCCTAACGAAGGTCAGCCCGATTGTGTGTAAAGCCTTGCCCGTGGCTTTGTTAAGCTCGGCCATCACAGCCGCCTTATTGCTTACAATTTCCACACTATAAGCCATAATCCCCGCAATAAAAAACCGCCCTTATAAAGGCGGTCAGCTTTTGTTTTGAACTATGCATATTTCCTATCAATATCAAAATCCAGGCCAATATCCCGCAGTTCGTCTGCATCTGCATAGCCCGTCATTGTTCTCAATATGTGGGTATAAGCGTTAATCTGCCCTCCATGATATTCATCGCGAGTGCCGGATTTTATTTCGTTAAGTTCTTCCAAAATGTTGTGTACTATATCTCTCAAAACCAATTTAGTTGTTTCATTCATTTTCCCCATCCCTCACTATTCAATGAGGGGGTTTCTCTATTTAGTTTTGGCACATCTTTGGCACATTTGGCGCGGCATATATGGGAATTTGAGGGCATGGAGGGGTAGATTAAATATTCATCACTTCTCCTGTGATGTTTGAAATATAAAGAAAAAAACCCGCTTTTGCGGGTCTTTTTATTCACTCCCCGAGTAGGATTCGAACCTACAACCCTCCGGTTAACAGCCGGATGCTCTACCGTTGAGCTATCGAGGAATATTAAAGTAAACAAGCTGGCTTAACAATTATGACTTATTCAATAATCTTGTGCTCATTCATAGCGCCCATCCAACAAAGCCAAAACCGCGTCCTTTTTGCTTTTATAGTGAACTTTGCTTTCATCGGACATTTTGTTATAGCTTCTTTCCAATTTTTGCCTAACGAATTTTCGGCCTCCTTCCAAGCCAAGGCCGCGCTTCACATATGCCAAATAAAACAGGGCAGGAAGTGTGTCAAAATGCGATATTGCGTCCGCATCGGCCACGCAAATTTCCTCTTTTGTAGACTTTTCTCCCGGAACACTTCCGCGATGGCTTAATATGCACAGCTTAACCAAATCAATTTTTTCTTGAGGATAGCCATATGATTCAAGAATCTCTTGAGCCATATTTGCGCCATGTATATGGTGCTTTTCATACAAGCTGTAGTCGGTAACCGACGCTATATCGTGCAACCAAGCCGCAATTTCGCAAATTTCGGCATCAGCACCATAAAGCTCGGCCAATTCCACCGCATATTTAGCGACATCCCTAACATGGTAATAATTCCCGATTCCAAAGAAATTATTCTCGCTCTCACAGCGCTTCCTAACTTCTGCCTGTATTTCCCGCAACATAACCAAACCCCCAAAACCAAACACGAAAATCCATCAAATATCTAATTTCTAGTTTCTAATATCTTCATTCTCTAGCTGAACAAGCCCTCGGCCTATTAGTACGAGTCAGCTGAATGCATTA
>JAITMQ010000174.1 GCA_031277225.1 Clostridiales bacterium
CGGTGATTATGAAGGGGTTGCCGTCGGCATCGTATAGGACGGTGTCGGGATTTTCGATATAATGTCGAAAATTATGGCGCATGGGGGTTTCGTTGTCCATATCGCTGTTTTGAACGATATAAAAGGACGAAACGGACAGACCCATATATGCCGCCAGCCCCACAGCGCCCCTGATATGATGCAACGGCGCGTCCCATTCCGCCATAAAAGGGCCGCTCCATATGGAATATTGCGTATTTGGCTGCCCCGCCTGTATCACAAATTCCTGAAGTACGCGATAAAAAGTAAGCCCATCATACCAGCCGCTTTCCGCAAGTGTTGTAAAATTTTCGACTGCCCTTGGCGCATATTGCGGGAAAAGGCGGATTGTTATATCGCCCAAATTGGTGTGGATGATGGCGATGGTATCGCCTATTTGAGGGTCTTCCAGCTGGATTGGCCCTTCGGGTGGAATATATATCGCAGGCCCATTCGCAACATTTCGACAAGCCGCTAAAAATACCACAACCGCCACCAAAACAAGAATCGCTAATAATTTTCTCATCTAATCACCTCTTAACAAATTATGTCTTTTCTTCTAAACCAAATCAAGCCAATTATTGTTACAATTAGAGCCGATAACGCGAGATATGCAAGTGGCACTCCCGAATATTCCCTCATCAAGCCATTTATATCGGCAAAGGCAATCGGATTTATGGCCGCAATTACGCCCTGCCCATATTCAATGCCCGCCAAAGTCGCCATAACCAAGCCCATTGAAGCCGCAATGGCAAAAATGCTGTCTTTTGCGACCATTGAAATAAAAGTGGTTAGGCTGACCATAAAGGCGATATATAGGCCGATTAGCGGCAAAGCCCTCAGCAGATAGCCCTCGATTGCAACAAAACCCTGCGGCATTTCGGCAGGATTTAGGCGGGCGAGAACCGCCGCCGGGCTTTCATAGGCCGCGGCCAATTGGGGCTGTGTTATTGCGAATTCGACGGGATAGCCCAATTGACCCATGCCGAAAATAATCCAAGAAATGACAAAAAGAATCAAAACGGGCACAATAAAGGCCGCAAGGCATAAAACAAAGCTGCTTAAATATTTTGCGAGATAGATTTTAATGCGCGACAAGGGCTGTAATAACAGGAATTTATAGCTTGCATTGTCATTTTCTCTTGAAAACACGTCGGCCGCCAAAAATACAACCAATATAGGCAAGACAAAGAGCGTAAATCCGGCAATCAGCCTATACATCAATTGCAATGCCTGCGGGTCATATTCGGAATGAATGGGTCTAAGCCCCGCATTTTGCAAATATCTATGAAAGGCTATTGTGGTCATTAGGCTTGCTTCCGTGTGGTTAAGCCTATATTGCGTGGGCAATGTTGCGTCGGTAAAATTGACCTCTAAGGGGTCAATGCCTAGTTCCGCCGCCCTCGCCTGCCGCCAAATATAAAAATAGCTTAAAATGGCCTCATTTCTGTTTATTACGTGAATAAGGTCGGATTGCCAAGGATAATCCGCGCCGGGCATCATGGGTCTGCCCCAATTTATAAGGCTTATTTGCCTGCTTAAATGCATATTGTCCGCTTCCAGCATATCCCGAAGAATATCCGATATTTCCGGGTCAAAACCCGGCACGGGGCGTTGATGATAAAAAATCAAATCGGGGCCCAAAAGGACTTGTTCTTCCAAAAGGGCTTCACGGCGCACGTTTTCCGCCTCTTGATGCATGGTTATATTAAACACAAAATAGGCAATTAGGCCAAGCATTAAAATGGCGGCGATAATAAGGCTTTTTTTGGCGGTAAATTGATATTTCAATTCGAATTTTATATATCGCCAAAACATCATTCAACCCCCTTGCTTTTATTGCGATAAAGCTCCTCATAGACGGCCTCAAGGTCATATTGGCGTTTTTCAATGTCCACAATGCCGATATTTGCGGCTTTTAGGGCATCAATAATATTGCCGATATTCAGCTCCTCCAAAGTCAGTCTTATTTTCTGCTCGTCAATAAGCTCGGTCTTAATTCCTTGAATTGGCTGTAGCACATCCAAGGCCTCCTTGCTTTGACCCTGCGTTGTTATGGTGTAAAACGCCAAATGAGTTTCCGAACCCTCCTGCACTTTTATAATGCGCCCTTTGCGAATATAGACGATACGGTCAGAAATTTTTTCCACTTCTCCCAATTTATGAGAGGAAAACAGCAGGGATATTTCGCCCGCCTCTTTCATCGCCGTAAGCATCTCTCTAAGCTCCAAAATTCCCGTGGGGTCAAGGCCATTTGTGGGTTCGTCAAGAATAAGCAATTTCGGATTAGTAAGCAACGACATCGCCAAGGCCAGCCTTTGCTTCATTCCAAGCGAATATTCTTGCACCTTGCGCCGAAGATGCTTGCCCAGCCCCGAAATTTCAATACATTCATCAAGGCGGCTTTTGCTAACTTTGCGGATGCCCTGTATAAATTTTAAATTTGCCATGCCCGATATATTTTGATAAAGCCCGGGATTTTCAACAATGCCGGCCATGCAAGCCAGGGCTTTTTCCCGCTCTTTAAAAAGGTCATGCCCGCCCACAACAATGCTGCCTTTGTCGGGCCAAATCAGATTCGCCACCATTTTTAGGGTCGTTGTTTTGCCGGAGCCGTTTGGGCCCACAAAGCCGACAATTTCCCCGCTTTTTACATCAAAAGAGGCATTGTCGACGGCCTTAACCTTCTTGTTGCCCGTGCCGAAACTTTTGTCCAAATCCCGAATTTCCAGAATATTCATAATGAACCCCCTTAACATCTTATGTCTTGCCGCCTAAAAATCAATATCCCCGCCGTTAGAAATATTGCGCTTATTCCTGCTAAAACCACAATTCCCGTCAACATGGTGGTGCTTCCGAGGCCGTTTAGAATATTTACGGGATTTATATATGCGAACGGGTTAAGCCTTGCGAGTAGGCTTAAATCCGCCTCGGGACTTGGGAAGGCCAGCGCGCCCATGCCAATAAGCAAGCATATAATTATGGTCGGCAGGCTTCTTTGGGATATTACGGACATCAAGGCCAAAAACGCCACCGCCGTCAAGATTAGGAGTGCGTATAGAGGGAGTGTCATTAGCATAATCGAAAGCATTGGCGTGAATGTCAGATTTTCGTGGGGCGTAAAGAAATTTGCATAGGGCGCATGGGATGAAAAGCGCGTTAGGCCAAGCGCGGGATTTTCGGGAATATAGCCCGCGCCCGTGAAATTAAACGACCCTAAGCGAAACCTAAATGTTCCGAAAAAAGTTTCCCCTGTTACATAGCCTGTTCGGGTATCCGTAGCCAGATTATTCGGTAATGGAACAAAAGAGGAAAAAGCGTCGCCTTGCACCATAATCGGATAATTGGCCGAACCTGCACCATTTATCGCGCCCATGATTATTCCCGAAAGTATCAAGGGGACGAAAATCATGACAAAGGCAATGGAAAATGCCGAGGCGATTTTCGCCAAGAATACCTTGGTGCGGGATATGGGATTTAAAAGCAAGAATTTATAGCTGCCCGAATTATTGTCGGATGTAAATACATCGCCAATGGCCATAAAAACAATGACTAAAATTATCAGCGGCAAAAGCTGCCTCATTATTTGATAAACAAAATTAAAGCCGGTCATTTCGGATTCGTATGAAAAATGTATATCATTGTCCACAAAATGCCGAAAAAATTCGTAATAGCTGCGGTGAAAGTCTATTCTGTTCTCAAAAAAGACAGATATTCCGTTCTCGAAGTGATGAGCCGAAACTTGGTTAAAATCGCCATTTTCAAAGAGTCGCATATATGTCGTCATCAAAGACGCATGAATATTGGTTATGTATTCCAATTCGGCGCGCCTGTTGTTTTCCCATATCGCGTCCGAAAGGTTTTGCGCATAAACCTGTGCTCTGTCATGGTGTCGAAAGACAATATTTGAATATTGTGCCATATATTCTACTCTGCGTCGCCCAAACCTCATATCTCTGGGGCTTGTCGGGTCATATACCCGGCCGGAATATGCCGAATAATTCCAATTATGCCTAGCCCATTGTGCATTCTCATTCGATAATTGCTCAAACCGAATCGCCTCATCCTGACGAATTTCATCAAAAGCCGCCATATTAGAAAAGCCAAAAGTAAGAAGCAGGCCAAACAATAATATGACAACAAACCAATTCTTGCGGCTATTCAAAGCCTTCTGCCAC
>JAITMQ010000009.1 GCA_031277225.1 Clostridiales bacterium
CGTAAGAAAGCCGCTCACCGTGCTGGTGGGGGTCATATTGATTATAATTTTGGGCTTCGTGTCCTTCGCCAATACCTCTACGGATTTACTGCCGTCCATGGATTTGCCGTTTTCGGCGGTAATTACGACATATCCGGGTGCCACGCCCGAACAAATTGAGCGCGACATATCAATTCCGCTGGAAACCCGCCTGTCAACTTTAAGCGGAATTTCAACGGTTCAGTCCATTTCAAACGAACATATTTCCGTGATTATTTTGGAATTTACGGGCGTTACAAATATGGACTCGGCCTCGCTTGAATTGCGCGAGGCGCTGGACATGCTGACCCTGCCGGAGGGCGCGTCCCGCCCGATGACAATGCGCATGAATCCCGAAATGCTGCCGATTATGACGGCAAATCTCTTTATGGAGGGCGCGGCAATTGACGAATTGTCCGAATTTGCGCAAAATGTCGTCGCCCCTGCGATTGAGGGCGTGGCAGGCGTGGCCGTGGTGAATCTTTCCGGGCTTGTTCAAAATCAGCTCCATGTCGTAATCGAAAATTCGCGTATCGAGGCCGTAAACACTCAAATAGCGACTGCGGCTGCGGCTATGATGGCGCAAATGGCGCAGATGATGCCGGAGGGTTTCGAGCCGCCCGAAATGCCGGAGGGTTTCGAGCCGCCTGAAGAAGAGCCGATTGGACTTCCCGCAGAGATGCTGACCGTTGAAACTATTGCCGGAATACTTATAGCACAAAATTTTGCCATGCCTGCGGGTATGATTTTTGACGGCGATGTTGAATATATGGTGCGCGTGGGCGACCGTTTCGAGGCCACCGAAGAAATCGCAAATCTGCTGATTTTTGACCCTGCGGCCATGGGTCTTTCCGGAATGGAGCCCGTGCGCCTTTCCGATGTGGCCAATGTTTTCGCCACAGACGACAGTCATTTGAGTTTTACGCGTGTTAACGGCAATCCTGCCGTTATGTTCAGCATACAGGGTCAAAGCGAGTTCACGACCGCCGACATAACCGCCGCCGTGCGAAATCGCATGGACGCGCTTGAAGCCGACAATCCCGGCCTTGGTTTTGCCGTCTTAATGGACCAGGGTGAAATGATTGGAATCGTCGTTGGTTCTGTGCTTAATAACCTAATTTTTGGCGGAATTTTGGCGGTTTTGGTTCTGCTGATTTTCCTGCGCGACATTCGCCCGACCCTCGTTGTGGCCGTCGCCATTCCCGTGTCCCTCATGCTGGCCTTCACCCTCATGTATTTCATGGGAATAAGCCTAAATATGCTCTCAATGGGCGGCCTGGCCTTGACTGTGGGTATGCTTATAGATAATTCAATTGCCGTAATCGAAAATATTTTCCGCAAGAAGCGCATGGGCGTTTCCGCCGCGCGCGCGGCCGTCTATGGCACGCGCCAAATGGTTGGCGCAATAACCGCCGCAACCCTTACAACTTCGGCAATGTTCCTGCCCATAGTCTTCACAACGGGCATAACCCGCCAACTTTTTGCCGATTTCGCGCTGACAATCGCCTTTTCGCTTATTGCCAGCCTTATTGTGGCAATGACTGTCGTGCCGGCGGCCTCAAGCGCGCTGTTCGGCAAGGTTAAGAAAGAAGAAGGCAAATTATTCCTTAAAATCGTGGATGGTTATGAGAAGGCGTTGCGTTGGGCATTAAGATTCAAGTGGCCCGTGCTGATTTTCTCCGTAGCGGCCTTTGTCATAAGCTTTTGGGCAATTAATCGGCAGGGCATGGAATTATTCCCCGCCATGGACATGCCTATGATTTCGGTGGATGTGGATACGCCCGAAGAAACCACTTTTGAAGAGGCGAAGGTCATCGCCTATGCGGTGTCCGAGCGTATCCTTGCCATACCCGATGTGGAAACCGTCGGCATGAATATAGGCGGCGGCGGAATGATGGCCATGCTTGGCATGGGCTTTGGCATGGGCGGCGGTGGAGGCGGCAATAATATAGACATGAATCTGCTTCTGCACGAAAACCGAAGCATAACTTTTGACGAATTGTCGGCGGAAATTCGCGCCATAGGCGAGGAATTCGGCGTTGACGCAAGTGTTGACGGCGCAGACGGCGGCATGGCCATGATGGTTGGCGACCCTATTTCCCTGCGGATTGAAGGTCGCGAGCTGGACGCCATAAGGGATACGGCGATTGCGCTGTCCGCGCTATTAGAATCCATTCCCGGCACGGCGAATATTACGGACTTCGCCGAAGATGCCGCACAGGAATTGCGCATAGTTGTCGACAAAGACGCGGCAATGTCGCATGGGCTGACCGTGGCGCAGGTGTTTATGGCGGCCATGGAGCGCATTAGCCCGCCGGAGCGTTCCATGAATATGACCCTAAATGGCCGAAGTTATGAAATTGTCGTGTCCGACGGGGATTTCATCATTCCCGAACGGGCCGACATTGAAAATATGCAAATTGCCGTGGCGGATGGCTATATTGCGCTTGGCGAAATTGCGACAGTCCATGAAGACATTGGTTTTACAAGCATAAGCCGCATAAATCGCAATCGCTTTGTTACAATCAGCGGCGAAATTGAAGATGGCTATAATGTCGGCTTGGTTAATGCCGAAATTGAGCGCGCGCTGGAGAATTTTGTGCCGCAGGCCTGCTGCACCGTCATAATCGGCGGCGAGGCGGAGGCCATGGCCGATGCCATGAGCGACCTTATGCTAATGCTTGCCCTTGGCTTGGTGTTCACATATTTGATTATGGTTGCGCAATTTCAATCCCTGCTGTCGCCCTTCATTATAATGTTCACAATTCCTCTTGCCTTCACGGGCGGTTTTGCGGCGTTAATGCTGGTGGGAATGCCCATGTCAATTGTGGCCATGATTGGTTTAATTTTGCTGGCGGGCGTGTCGATTAATACGGGCATAGTCCTAATCAGCCGTATAACGCAGGAACGCTGGGAGGGCATGAGCAAAAAGGACGCGATTATAGACGCGGGTCGCAAACGCCTGCGCCCAATCGTTATGACCGCAATTTCAACGATTTTTGCGATGAGCGTGCTTGCTCTGGGCATTGGCGAGGGCGTGGAAATGATGCAGCCCATGGCCGTTGCAACCATAGGCGGCCTGCTATATGCCACATTTATGACGCTTTTTGTTGTGCCGATAATGTATGATATGTTCCATAAAGATAAGGACATCACTAAGGAAGACCTTGATACGCCTGACATTCGGGATATTGCATAAAGTTCTACTTAGCAAGCTTTGTTAAAACAAAAACACGCCAAACTTACTAAGTTCGGCCTGTTTTTTTGTGTTGCAATTGCCGGACAACAATGTTACAATGGTATTAAATAAATTTAATTTTATAAGGAGAAGGATATGAAAACCAAGAAAAGTTTGAAATTATCGCAAAAGCTTCTGATTGGAATTGCTATAATTCTCGCAATTCTCGTTCCAATTTCCACATTCATGGGTTTTTATTTAATACGTTTTCGCTCCTACAGCTATTTGTCGGATGCGGTCTATTATCGTCGAATGGTGCAAGCCCAGCAAATTGACGCGTGGTTTGACCTAAGCGTGAAACTTGTAGACAGCGTTTATGACGCATTGCCCTATTTAACCACGGCGCAAATTCAAGATATTGTTGTTTCTCTTGCGCATGACTTGGACTTTATTGAAAGCCTTTGGGTGGCAACCGAGGCCGGACAATTTTTCGACTCGACACTTTGGGTTCCGCCGGAGGGTTTTATCACAACCGAAAGACCGTGGTGGCTGGCCGCAGAAGCGGCGCGGGGCGAGCCGGTCTTTGCCCTGCCCTATGTACATACAACATTAGGCGTGCAAGTTGCCCCAATTTCGCGCTATGTTGCGGTTGAGGGCCGTCAGTCCATGGTTATTGCTTTGAATATTTTCCTTGATGAATTGGTTGAAATTATAAATGACTTTCAAATTGGCGTAGAGGGCTATTCCATGCTGCTTGGCCCGGGCGGCGAAATTATAATCCATCCCGACCAAAGTTTTATGCCAACTTTAACACAAATTCAAAATATTTCAATATTTGAAGGCCATTCGGAAATGCTTAACAGACTTCGTGCGGGCGAAAATATGCTGATTAGCCAAAACCAATATGACGAGGAGTCCTATTTTATTTATTTTGATTTGCCCGCCGCAGGCTGGTCTTTGGTTAGCGTTGTGCCCACTTCGGTTATAGACTATCCGATTTTCAGAATGGCGCTGACGGCGATAATTTCGGTGGCTGTTGCGCTTATTGTTGCGGCTGTGTCCGTGTTTATTTTCACAAACAGAAAGATTATCAAGCCCATTGAAGGCATTAGAAAAAATGTTAAAGACGTTTCCGAGGGCAATTTGAATATTAATATCGACAAGAGCAAGCTTTCAGGCGACGAAATTGGCCTTTTGGCGCAGGATTTGGACGGTTTGGTCAATAATATACGCTCGCTTTCCGACGATTTAATCAATGCCGACAAGCAATTTAATCTCCATGGCGAAATGGACCACAGGGTCGACGAAGCCCGCTATCAAAACTCTTTTAGAGAGATTGCCCGTGGCGTAAACAGCGTTTTGGAAAATCAAGTTCGCGATGTTTCGGAGATAATTAAGATTCTTAATCAGCTGGCCGATGGCGACTTTAATGTGCAAATTCGCGACATGCCCGGCAAAAAGAAGGTTGTCCCCGAAACGGTTCGTGCGGTTTCCGCCAATTTGCAAAGCCTTTATGATTCGGCCCTGCTTTTGGCGAATAATGCCGTTGACGGCAATTTTAGCCAAAAAGTGGATGCCGCAAAATTCAAAGGCAGCTGGGGCGAGCTTGTCAGCGTGCTGAATAATCTTGTTGATGCCGTGGCCGAGCCGCTTGCCGCCATCGAATATTCCCTAAACGAAATGCAAAAGGGCAATTTTGAAACGCATATCACCAAGAACTTTAAGGGAGTCTTTGAAAATATCAAAAATGCCGTTAATACAGCCGACGAAATCACCCTGGCCTATATCAGCGAAATTTCAGAGGTTTTGGGCCGCATGGCCAAGGGCGATTTGACCGCAGAAATCAATCGCGACTATATCGGCTCTTATGCCCCCATAAAAAATGCGCTTGACACAATTCTAAAGTCCCTAAACGACACAATGGGCGGAATTCAAATGGCGGTTGACCATGTCGCGTTGGGCTCGGAACAAATCTCGATAAGTGCCGCAAACCTTGCTTTGGGCGCGGTTAAGCAAAATTCCTCGATTGAGGAATTAAGCTCTGCCGTGGCACTTGTGCATGAAAAAGCGACGGAAGCCAATAATGACGCGGCCATTGCCAACGAAAATTCCATGCGCGCGCAGGAATTTGCGGTTGTGGGCGGGGAAATGGTTAGCTCTATGGTTGACACAATGGACAGAATTAAGGCCTCCAGCGCGGATATTACGAAAATCCTCGATGTTATAACAAGCATAGCCTTCCAAACGAATTTGCTTGCGCTTAACGCGTCCGTTGAGGCGGCGCGCGCGGGCGAACATGGACGCGGTTTTGCGGTTGTGGCGGACGAGGTGCGCACTTTGGCCGGAAGAAGCCAGCAATCCGCAAATGACACCTCGCAAATTACGGAAAATGACGCAAAACTTGTGGCGGAGGGCATGAATGCCGCGGCGGATGTTTCAAAGTCATTTGAAACAATTTCCGGCAATGTCGGCGAAATTTCCGGGCTTATTGCGCATATTGCCGAAGTTTCTAACGAGCAATTGGCGTCCATTGCAAGAATTAATGCCAGCGTTTCGGAAATCAGCAATGTTGTTACAGACACATCGGCGGCGGCCGAAGAAGCGGCGGCGGCCTCGGAAGAACTAAATTCCCAAGCCGAGCTTCTGCGACAAAAAGTTGCGTTCTTTAACATAAAAAAGCAAAGATAAAATGATAAGGAGGTTTGCCTATGTTTTGGAGGAAAAGCATTACTTCAAGACTTGTAGCGGGGATTGTCGTCCCCATTACATTGATTCTGCTTGTGGTTGGCATATTTGTTATCCAAAGAAACCGCGCGGCATTGCTTGATGCCGCAAATGACGACTTGGAGGCGCAGTCTGCAATTGCCGCCCAAGAAGTGGAAATATTTTTTGGCCACTATATAAGCGTCGTTGAAGGAATTGCGCATAATGTGCAGTCGCGCAATTTGTTTTTAGAATTGCCGCCGGGCGCGCGCGGTGCGGATGCCCCTTCATTTGTGGGGGTTGTGGAAACTTATGACAATATTTTGGCAAGCAGCGATAATATTACGCTGGTGTGGAATGCGGCCTTTGATTCGGGCGAAAGCATACGCTCCGGCGGCGTGGTGCGCGGTCTGCCCGAATATGATATGACAACAAGGGATTGGTTTCCGCAAATGATGGCAAATAGGGCGCTTACGGTTACAGAGCCCTATTTGGATTCAACGACGCAGGTTATGGTTACAAGCATAATGGCGCCCGTTTGGGATGGCGGTAATTTGCTTGGCCTTGTCGCCATTGACATAACAATTGAAGATTTGTCGACGATTATGTCGCGCTATGTCCTTGGTGAAACGGGCTATGTTATGCTTATCAGCGCAGACGGCATGATTGTCTATCATCCCAATGCGAATCTTATCGAAATGCCGATTGCGCAAAGCAATTTGGAACAAAGCATTGTAAATGCCGTGATGATGGGGCAAATGGGCGAACATACATTTGCGGTCGACGGCGTTACAATGCGCGGAATGTTGCTGCCCATCTCAAATACGGATTGGAAAGTTTTGGCAGTAATTCCGCAAGGCGAATTGCTTGCGTCCTATTACGGCGTTCGAAATATGTTGCTGATTGCCTTTGCGCTGGCAATTGCGCTGGCAATTGTAATCATCATATTTATGGCCCGCACAATTGTTAAGCCCGTTCGCAATTTGGTTGTTGCGGCAAATGATGTGGCAAAAGGCGATATTCGCGCCAATTTTGACACTGCCGCCGAAGACGAGGTTGGTCAGCTTTCGCTCGCCTTTAAGGACATTATCGCAAGCCTTAGCCATCTTCGTGAAAATTTCACAGACACGGACAAAGTCCTGCGCGAAGGGCATTTGACCTATCGCATTGACACATCGGATGCCGAGGGCATTTTTGCCGAAATGAAGCAGGGCATAAATGGCCTTATTGACGAAATGGTGGACTATGTGGACTATGCAAATCCCATGGTTAATTTTGACAGAAATTATAAGGTTACTTACACAAATCCCGGTTTTAACAAGCTTGCAGGGCGAAGCACCAAGGAATTGGTCGGCAAGCATATTGACGAGATTATGGGGGCGGAAATTTCTCAAAGCAAGCTTATTGTCGATTGTATACAGCATGGCAAAAACGACACGGGCGAAATGCAGCTTTCGCTTAATACCGAAAAGCTCTATAATCTTGAATTGGTAACCCTGGCCCTTTGGGACAGAGATGGCAGCGTTTCGGGCATTTCCCTGCATTTGACAGACTTTACGGCCGTTAAGGATGCCATAAAGCGCAATGACAAATTGGCGCAATTCCGCAAGGCGCAGTCTGAAAAAATGCTCGGAATTATCACCGAGGCCTTTGAGCAAGGCAATTTGACCATTGACATTCCGCCCAGCGAATATGACGACGACACAAGGGAAATTGCGATTGCCTTCAATCATATGCAGTCCGTTTTGGAGAAGTCCGTGGCGGTTATTAAGGGCTATATCGACGAAATCAGCTCCGTTTTGGCGGGAATTGCCCAAGGCAATTTGACGCAAAGCATCACAAGGGACTATATTGGCGACTTTGCGGCGATTAAGGACTCGATTAACAATATCAGCTCAAGCCTTAACAATACCATGTCCGAGATTTTTACGGTTTCAGACCAGGTTTTGGCAGGCGTTGGGCAAATTTCCAATAGCGCGCAAGATTTGGCCACGGGTGCTACGCGCCAGGCCGCCTCTGTGCAGGAACTTACCGCAACTATGGACATTATCAGCCGCGAAACCAATCGAAACGCCACAAATGCCGAGGAGGCGAATGTGCTTTCAGGCCGTTCGACGGAAAATGCGCAAAAGGGCAATGAGGCCATGAAGCAAATGCTTGAGGCCATGGTTAAAATTAAGGAATCAAGTAGCAATATATCCAAAATTATCCAAACAATTCAAGACATTGCCTTCCAGACGAATTTGCTTGCGCTCAACGCCTCGGTTGAGGCGGCGCGGGCGGGCGAGCATGGCCGCGGCTTTGCCGTGGTTGCCGAAGAG
>JAITMQ010000145.1 GCA_031277225.1 Clostridiales bacterium
CGGCAGGCCCAAAATATGCCCCAATTCGTGGGCGGCAATGCCCACGCCCGTAGCAATTCTGCCGCGCTGCTGCTCGCCATAGGCGATATAGCGCGGCCGACCCGCCACGCCGATGTCCGCGCCGCTAAAATTCCATGTATGCGCCCAAATTTGCCCGCCGGGATTGGAATTGTCCGAGGCCTCGCCCCCTGCGAAAATTGCGGCAATATGCACGCCCGTGAAGTCGAATCCCGTGTTGCGAATTGCGGCCAAAGCCTGCATTAGCGCGGCGCGCGCGGCCTCATGACCATTTGGAGAATTTTGCCAGTCGGCAATGGGATGCGGCATGTCCAGCCGCACGCGCCGAATTCCCGCAGGCACAAAAATTTCGCGGCCGCCCGACATGTCGCGAAAATAATTGGCCACGGAAATTGCATCGGGGTCGGAATTAAAATATTTGTCATAAAAAAATTCGTCGGAATTAAGCAAGGACATGTCATTAAATTCCAGCAGCACCAGCAGCAGCTTTTGTTCTGTCAGAACAGGTGGTCTAGGCTCAGCGATTCCGCCCATGCCGATTATAATCGGGTCGCGCAGCGGCGTTTGCCGAATCGGCGGCGGGGGCTCAAAAGTTGGCGAAGGCAAAATTGTGCCCGGAGGCAGCACAATATGCGGCACGGCGGGCATTTTCGGGGCAATAACGGGGGCATCGTTCGCCTTGGGCGCGGGATTTGCGGGGTTGAAACGCCAAGCCCGCTGAATTTGCGGCAAAAGCGCGTCGGCGCGGGTTTTGCCGTCGCCCGGCACAATATAGCCGCGCGCATCCTCCCACCACGAAAAAAACTCATCCCCGCGCAAAAAAAGCCGAATCACCGAGCCGTCGTCTTGCGTAAACTCCATGGGATGGGGATTGGCCGGCCCCGCAAGCGCAAAAATTTTCATAAAAATTACAAAAAACAGCACCAATAGTATCAATTTTCTAGCCATAAGCACCTCTATCATAACTTTGCAAACCCTGACATATTATTGTAAGGAGCGAAAATTTAAGGGGGCAATTTCGTGAAGGCCTATATAGAAGAAAGAGCCGTAGAAGTTGCAAACTTCATCATTTCAAGCAATGCCACCGTAAGAGAAACAGCAAAAAAATTCGGAATATCAAAATCTACCGTACATATAGCCGTCACAAATTGGAGGGGTTGATTCTTATCGAATCAGCCCCTATTATCTTCCCCCTTTCACTTCATATTATTTAAACTTGTGTCAATAGGCTTCGGGCTTGCATAGGATGAGCTGAAGTTGTTTTGTTTGGCGGTGGTTTTGTGAATGAGGGTGTTTTTACTATACTTTGGCGGATGATTACGTCTTCGGACGTGCCTTTTCCTACGTCCGAGACTTTGACGGGTTCTTATGTTGCGCCCAAGGCCGGCGAGGTTTATGTAATTTCGGATATAGCGGCGACGCGCTATTACAATAATCCCGAATTTATGGGGATTGAGATTACGGCCTCGGGTTCGGGCGGCAATACGCGGACTCAAATTTGCTTTGGGCCGGAGCAGGAAGGGCGGCGCATAAAGCTCTATGTTGTTTTTTCCAATACTGTTTATGAATATGAAGTGCAAATTTGGGAGGCGGGCTGTTGGACGATGAATAATCCCGGCTCGGGCCCCGCAACGCCCAATGCCATCACCTTTGGCGACCCCGTTGGAATTCACGACCAATGGACGGAAAATGAAACCGACCCCACTTTTCCACAGCCGCCGCCCGAATACAGCCCATTTATTCCCAATTTGCTGCTGGACATAGATGTGCCAATCGGCGCATGTATGCTTAATGCGGCGTTTAAGGTTACAATTAATCCGATTAGCACCGTCAATATCATCACGGCCACGGTCTATCGCGACGGCATTAACACGGGCGTAACCCTGCAACAGCTGATTGCGGGCTATACCTTTACGTTGCAGGGATTTTATGTTGTTGACATTTTGTACAGATATTTGGGCGACGGCCAAAACCCGCCCGCGCCGCAAGATTCGGTGCTGATTAGGGATTTTACGATTGATGCCGAACCCTTTCCGCATATGCAGCGGGAAAGCCTGATTCACAGCGCGGTTTATCCCGGCGAGGCCGTGTTGTTTTACCACGCGCTGTCAGACGACGGCAGCATTAGCTATTTGGACGAAACGGGCGAATTTATGCTGAATTTTTGCGGGGTCTATTTTGTTAAATGGTTTGTTGCGCCGCAGACGGGTCTAAGCACAGACGGCGCAAATTTCGCAATTTGCGTCAATGGCAGCGAAGATTCGCCGGGGGCGGCGCATCTGAAAATTTCGGCGGTTTCGGGGGTTTCGATTATTAAGGTTGACGGGCCGCCGCCTGTAATGAAGCTTTGCAATGCTTCTGACAATAGCTTGCAATTGTCCCATGTGGCGAAGGTAACGGCGGGCATTTTAATTTTTAGGATTGGAGTTGATTCACAATGATTTCGTATATGGTTATGGCGAAAATTTTTCCGCATAATGAAGAAGTTAGGATTGAGGCGGGCGACGCGCTTGTTTTTGATACCGTTACGGCGATGGACGGCACGGCGATTTCTTATAGCGACCAAACGGGCGTGATTACTTTTAATGACGAGGGATTTTATTATATCGATTGGTTTGTGGCAACGCAGACGGGGCTTGCGCTTAATGGCAGCAATTGGGCAATTGTAACGACTATAAGCGACCTTGAATTTATAGGCTCAAGCCACACAAAAATTTCACCCACAAGCGGCTTTGCATTGATTAATGCCGCCGTGGGCGAAACCGTTAAGCTGGAAAATATTTCTGACGAGGCCTTGGTGCTGTCGGGCGCGGTTAAATCCAAGGCCGGGTTGAGTGTCTACAGCCTATAAAACGCAGGTTTTAGGGATTGTGTAATTGCAATCGCAAATATCCATACAGGGCATGGGATGGCGCAAAATTCTTGCGCCTTTTCCCGATTTCGGGCGGGCAAGTGCCAGAAGTTCATTTTCGGGATGATAGAATAAAATGTCCAAAACTTCATGGTCTTTTGGAATGAATAGTGTCGAATGTAATATGCCGTCGGGCGCGTAGAAGCAGATGGAGTCTTTTTCGTGGATGGCGTAAAATGGGGCGATTGCGAGGACATTAAAATGGCCCGAAACGGCGCGAATTTCGCGCATGTCCGCATGTTTACAAATTTCGATTATGCCGCAGGCCGTGGCCGCAAGCAGGGAGTCATGGGCGCAAAAATAGGACAAATCGTAAACCGCTCGGTCTAGGCCTATGCGCGCTAGTTCATCGAAGCGGCGGCTTAATTTCAGAATTTCGCGTCCGCTCGCCGCTGCGGCCCAAAAACAGTCTTCGCCGTTGTCGTAGCAGAGGGTTGAAATTTCGGGGGTTTGCACAAAGTCCAGTCGTTCAAAATCCTTACTATAGATGTAAACAGCTTTCAAACCTGCTAGGAAGAAGAAGCGCCCATCAAAAGCCAAGGAGGAGAAATTTGCCCCGCCTTCCAAATCCTCATATTTCCATTTTGAGGTAATTAACATATTCTCCCCCCTCACATAGAAACAATCGTAATATTCGCCACAGGCGCAACGGCCTGCAGGCGAACCCTGTCGTCTGTGTCATTTGTCAGCGCAAGGCTTGTAAATTTTTTCGCCATAACAAGAGCCGAGCCGCTTAACATGCCTATGGTTATGGGCATGGCGGCATCGGAATGAGTCCGCCCGTCAACCTTAAGCGCAAAACGCACAAAAGGCTTGGTGTCGCAGCCCTCAACGGCAACGCTCCAATTCACCAAATAGGCCGCCTCTTTCCTAAGGCGAAATACGCCCTCGCCCGCGTTATAATCAACCAAATCCCCGTGGCTTTCAACAATCTTGTTAAAGACAACATTTTCGCCCTGCGAAATAATAATGTCGTTTTCGTCCGCCAATTGGGCATGTATGCCGCGCAGGGCGCAATCGTAATCGGGCTTTTCGGCGGGCTTGCATGTATTGCGAAAGGCATTACAACGCCTTGGGATGGAATGCCTTTCGCACACGGGGCATAAACAATTTCTATTAGCCATAGAAGCCCCTCCTAAAAATTAACTAATTTGTACTATAACTATATTCGCCTGCTCGGTAATTCTGACCGTATCTTCATAAGAATTTACAAGCTCAAGCACGCTGTCCGCGGTGGTCGTTACCACAACCGCACTGCCGGAAACCACGCCAATTGCCAGCGGAACGCGCATGGCCGAATGAGGTGTTCCGTTAAGCGTTAGGGTGAAACCGGCAAAGCCTTCCATTTCCGTTGCATCCACGGGAATTTCCCAGGTTACATGATAAACTCCGGGATTTGCCAAGGTGAATTCCGTATCTTCCTTCGTGATAATTCCGCCGGGGTCAGAGGCCACATCTTGGTCAAAATCGACGGCCTCTTCGGGTTCAACAATAAAATATTCGCCGGAAACCTGTGCTTGGAAATAGCCCAAGGGCGCGGCGGGTGCGGCGGGCGGCGCCATGCCGAAAACCGCCAAAGCGGCCTTTACGTCGGTTGTGTCGGACAAAGTGGCCGCTGCATTCGACGCATTTACAAGCTTGGCCGTAACATTTGCCGTTGCGGTTTTAACGAAGGCAAAACCGCTTGTTTGTGAAACCTTCACATGATTGCTGCCAATCACATCTTCTGCGGCATTTGACGTTACAATGGCGAAATTGCTGCCGTCTGTCGCAAGACCCGTCATTTGCGCCACAAACCAATTTATATGGTAGTCGCCGGGCACAACAAAAGTAATTTCCCCCGTTTCGGTGTCATATGTGATGTCGGTGCCGCTGGTTTGAAGCGGTTCATCAAACTCGACCGCCGCATTAACCGGAATAACCCCGGGGTCCTTCCTCTCCAGATACAAAAATTGAACCATAAATACACTCCCTTTTAAAATATGCTTTATGCATAATATTCAGACGACATAAAACTCGTGCCTGTGTTCATATATTTATTAGGACAAGCTTAGGGGGTGATTTTGTGAAATTGAAGTTGCGTTTCCATAATCCCAATGGGATTGAGGCGGCCTTGAGGCATATATTGCTAATTTTCCTAAAAAGTAGGTGTCGCGAATGAATTTGGCGGCTTATTGTCGGGTTTCTACAGATGGTACAGACCAACTTAACAGCCTTGCGGCGCAGAAGCGATTCTTTGAAGAATATGCGGAACGGAATCGCTATAATTTGGTGCGAATTTACGCAGATGAGGGGATTTCGGGGACGCGTATGCGCAATCGCACCGAATTTTTGCGGCTTTTGCGGGATGCCGAGAATGGGCTGTTTGACATGGTGGTGGTTAAGGATATATCGCGTTTTGCGCGTAATACCGTGGATTTGCTAAATAGCACGCGGCGGCTTAAGGCGCTTGGGATTGAGACGCTATTTTTAACGGCAAATATGACTGTTTTGGGAAATTCGGAATTTGTGCTTACAATTTTTGGGGCTTTGGCGCAGGAGGAGAGTGCCGCCACGTCAAAACGCGTAAAATTCGGAAAGCGGCAGAATGCGGAAAAGGGGCGGGTTCCTAATATCGTGTATGGCTATGATAAAATAAAAGGCGATTATTTCAATTTGGAAATTAATGCCGCCGAGGCGGCCGTTGTGCGGCGGATTTTTGATTGGTATGCAAATGCGGGGCATG
>JAITMQ010000161.1 GCA_031277225.1 Clostridiales bacterium
AAAGGAGTTGATTTTATGCCATTTATGCCATCTAATCCCGAGCAAGAGGACAGAATTTTTGAAGAGCTTATGCAAGACCCTGAGGTAAAGCAGCATATTGAAGAACTCGACAAAGAAGCCCAATTCCGCAAGAAGCTGGTTCAGGCCAGGAAAAATGCAGGCTTTCAGCAAAAAACCGTCGGAATGTTGACGGGTCTTGACCAGAGAGCCATAAGCCGGGTTGAAACAAATAAAGCAATCAGCCCCAATCTTAGGACTTTGGTGAAATATCTAAGTGCCATAGGTTATGAGCTGGATATTAGGAAAGTGGTTGCCGAATAGTTTCGCCTCCCGATACAAGCTTAATGAAGGCATCGGCGTTGAGGTGCAGTGCTAATTGCGTGTTAAAGGGCAGGGCGGCGGGTTCGAGGGTATTATTTTCAATGCGGGACATGTCGATTATGGCCTCCATAGAGCGCGCGCCATGGCTATAGCGCGGCACTAGGAGCATGGCGCGGATTATGCCGTCGGCAATTGTGGCGTTTTCGCCCAATTTCCGCAAAAGCAAGGAGCGCAGGAGTAGCGCGCGGCGCAAAATAAAGTTTTTATCGTGCTCGCTTTTGGGATTTGGCCCCAAAATGCTGATTGTGCCCTTTAGACGGCTTAAAAAGTCCGGCCCTTTCACATTTTTAAATTCGGGCGTGCCGAGCGGGGCGGCGAATTCCTCAAAAGTGGCCGCCGTGCCGCCCGCAAACACCAAAATGCATTTGCCCAGCGGATGTTCGCCCGTGCCGTCCCTAAAACGCCCGTCCTGCATTGGCATAAGGAAGGATTTAATCCAGCCAAGCGGCGCGCCGTCCTTGTCCGAATCGAATTCGTCAAAGAAAACCAGCGGAAGCCTGCCCTCCAGAATCACATCGCGAACTTTTTGAAAGGCCGCCGCTAAATCGGCAGGGCTGATGAATTGTGAAACATTAAACTCCAGCTTCTCAACCTTGCCGGGCAGGATATTTTTAGCAATTTCTGTAACTCCGAAGGATTTGCCGCTGCCCGGCGAGCCGAACACGGCAATTGACAGCGGTTTCACATTGTCGCCTGCGGCATAATTTAGAATGAGATTGCGAATATTTTGATAGGATTCGATTTCCCAGCGGTCAATTGTCGTAAGTGCGCCAAAAGACAGCTGCGGCAGGCCGTCAATGACAGTCGCGCCCTGCTTTACATAGTCAAAAGCAATATCAAACAGCTGTTTATTTTCTACACTATTTGTAATAATCCAATCGTCGGGCACAAGCAGAAAATCGCCGCGCGGCACGGTCGGAATCTCAAAGGCATCCCAATTTTTCCCTGTTACTTCTATCGTTATATTGAGATTTGAATCGGCGTCGCCGGAAAATCCGGCGCGCACGGCGGCCTCGCCAATTTCCAAAATATGCCTGAGCTTAATGGCCTTGTCGGAAATGCCTTCAAAGAAAAGCTGCGGCGCACCCCTTAGGGACATCAGCACCATAATTTGGAAATTGCCGAAATTGAGTCCCTGCATTTTTTCTTCGGCAGCCCCCTCTGCCCCGCCATGCGTAAGTATTAAATATGCCTTAAAATCGCCGCTTTCTTTCGTGATAAGCGCGCCGCCGTCCACCTCAAAAGTTATAAAAATATTTTTGGCGGCCAAAAGATAGCTTAGAGCCTCATTTGTCTGCAATTGTTCAACAAGCTCCGTTGCTGTGCGCTCCCATGAAATTTGGCGGCTTATCATAGCCCCCGCGCGGCGCAAAACGCCCGCATCCAGCATTAAAAAGCATCTGTCGGCAATTTTTTCAAATTGCGCCCTATCGGGTAGGCATCTGCTTGAAGCCCAAAAAACATTTTTACAATTTGTGGGAATTTCAAGGCCGCCAAAGCCGTCGTCAAATACGAATAAAATGTCCATAATCGCGTCGGGGTCTTTGGGCAGGTCGCTAAAAATATTATGCGGCGTTTTGCCCTCTTTATAGCCTAAATAGCGGCTGGCGGCATAATAGCCGTTGCCCCCGTCTTCAAAACGCTGCAATTCAAGATAATCCCTTTGATAAGTATCGGAATTCACGTCTTCTTTCGAGCTGTAGCTTCCGCTGCCGTCCGCGCTTGTGGCGACCCTTGCCGCAGAATGTATAAGCCTTATGCCCGTGGCCGACGCCTCGTCAATATAACGCCCATCAATATTGTAAGTAAAAACCAATGTGCGCGTATGCCCATAAAATCCTAAATTCATAATTTCCCCCTAACTTGTCCGAGTGGCATGGAATTTTCGTAAAGCTCGTGGGGAGCCAAGTCTTGCCCGTCAGGCCATGCGACCGTTTTGCCGGCAATGCGCACAGACTTAAAGTACGAAATATCACGAAGCTCCCCATACCAATCCCCCTTGATATATGGCGCAACGTCAAAAACACGGCTGTCGGTTGCGCCATATACCAAAACAAGAGTATAATCATCCAAAGCCCTAACGCTTTGTAAAACAGGATAATTCATAGCCCTCCAACGTCATTCCGGGCTTGACCCCGCATCAAGTGCGGGGCAGGCCCGGAATCCCCTCTTATAGCAATTCCGTTTGCAGATTTGTTAGCAGCTGCGCAAGCAAGAGGGGATTCCCGCTTTCGCGGGAATGACGGGTCAAAATTCTAATAATTATCGGGATTAAGGTCTTTCGACTCCCTACTTTCTGAATAAATCGCTATGCGTGCCCGTGCGTTGCAAGACTAGGTATACCGTATTATTTTCAAATTTGTAAACCAAAAGCCAGTCGGGTGCTACATGACATTCTCTATAGCCCTTCCAATCGCCCGTTAGCTTATGGTCGAAATTTTTTGGCGGCAGACGTATACCCATCCGCAATTTTTCTACAACATCTTCCAGTAAATCCATATTATACCCGCGTCGCCTCAATTTCTTTAAATCGCGCTTAAATTGACCGGATTGCCTAACTTCCTTCATAGAATAATCCCCCATCTTCAGCCGCGATTTCTGCGTCTATTTCGGCTAAAATATCCTTGAAGCTGCTATATCTCGGCACATATTCCCCCGCCTTTATTTTCCGTATCATCTCCTCTGTTTCCGCAAAAGCCGCCTGGGTTTCTGCATTGTATGGAATTCCATAGGTCGG
>JAITMQ010000138.1 GCA_031277225.1 Clostridiales bacterium
ACCTCGCATGGGCGCATTAACGACGCGCTGAATTCCGTCATTTCTTCCTCGCAATATCGCAATATGCTTCAAGATTCCGTGATTACGATTCGCGGCGGGCGTTATTGCGTGCCGATAAAACAGGAGTTTAAGGGCGTTTTTCCGGGCATGATTCACGATATGTCGGGCAGCGGAGCGACTGTTTTTATGGAGCCTATGTCGGTTGTTGCGCTGAACAATAAAATCAAGGAATTGCAGGCCGAGGAGAAGGAAGAAATCGAGCGGATTTTAACCATTCTCAGCGCGCAGGTGGCGGAGGTTGCGCCCATGCTGGCCGAAAATTCGGAAACGCTGATATATTTGGATTTTATTTTCGCGAAGGCCTCGCTGGCCGCCGCAATGCAGGCCACGGCACCCGAATTTAACGATTTTGGGCAGGTCAATATCATCAAGGGGCGGCATCCGCTGCTTAATGTGGAAAAAATCGTGCCTATGGACATCCATCTTGGGCAGGATTTTACGGCCCTGCTCATCACCGGCCCGAATACCGGCGGAAAGACCGTCGCGCTCAAGATTTTGGGGCTTTTTGTGCTTATGGGCATGGCGGGGCTGTTTATTCCCGCCGGCGCCGGTTCAACGCTGGCAGTTTTTGACAATGTTTTTGCCGACATTGGGGACGAGCAGTCCATAGAGCAGAGCTTGTCGACATTTTCGGCGCATATGACCAATATTGTGCGGATTTTGGGGCTTTGCACCTATGATTCGCTTGTGCTTTTTGACGAATTGGGCGCGGGAACAGACCCTACAGAGGGCGCGGCTCTTGCCATTTCAATCATTCGAAATCTGCTGAATCGTGGGATTCGTTGCGCTGTAACCACGCATTATGCCGAACTTAAGCTTTTCGCGCTTACGACAGAGGGCGTGGAGAATGGGGCTGTCGAATTCGATATTGCCACGCTTGCGCCAACTTATCGTCTGCTTATTGGCGTGCCGGGCAAGTCCAATGCCTTTGCGATTGCGGGGCGTTTGGGGCTTTCCGATGAAATTATTAGCCAAGCAAAGCATTTGCTGACAAACGAGGATATACGCTTTGAGGACGTAATAACCGACCTTGAAATTTCCAAAAAGGCCGTTGAGGAGCAGGAAGCCAGAGCGCAAGCTCTGCGCATGGAGGCCGAGCGGCTGGCGCATGATTTGGACGGCCAAAAAAAGCGGCTTGCGCTTAGTCGGGATAGGGTTATGAATGAGGCGAAGGCCGAGGCGCGTAAGCTTGTTGCCGCTGCAAAAGAGGAGGCCGACGCAATTATCAAGGAAATGCGCAAAATGGCGAAGGGGGCGGATTTTAGCCACGCCGAAGGCGCGCGCACGAGGCTGCGCGACAAAATGGAAGAGCTGGAAGTTAGCGATATAGGAGCTAGCGCGTCAGCGCCGCGCACGGATTTACGCCCGATAGACCGTCCTTTGGTTGCCGGAGATGCCGTCTTTATCAACTCTTTGAATCAAAGCGGGCATATTATCGATTCCGACAAAAATTCCGCAAGGGTTGCCATTGGCGCAATGGAAATGAAGGTTAAAATTGCGGATTTGTCCTTTGATGCGCGGAAAAAAGAAAAGCCCGCCGCAAGCGTTCAGCCCATGGGGACTGTTCGCGCGGGCAAGGCTTTAAATGTGTCTTCAAGCTTAAATTTGCGCGGAATGTTGGTTGATGAGGCCTTGGAAGAATTGTCCAAATATATTGACGATGCATATTTAGCAAATATTTCCAAAATTGAAATTATCCACGGCAAAGGCACGGGAACTCTGCGCGCCGCCGTGCAAAAATACCTGAAAAAGCACCCAAATGTCAAAAGTTTTCGCCTGGGCGAATTTGGGGAAGGCGACAGCGGCCTAACCGTTGCCGAACTTAACTAGTGCCGGCGGGGCTGCTTTTGCGAATCACGCCCGTAGCGAGTGGCGGCACCGGCTTTTCCTCGGATTTGTCGGCAATGCTGACCAAAATATTGTTCTCCTTCTTTGAGGCGGTCATATTACATTCGCCGGAGAAGGCAGCGCCGCTTGCGATATTAAGGTCTGCACAGGTGATATTGCCGTTTAACACGCCGCCCGACTGAATCTGAACGCCCTCGACGGCCACAATATTTCCCTTAACATTGCCGCGAATAATCACGGATTGCGCCTCAATATCCCCAAGGATATTTCCTGCCTCGTCCACAATTACAAGGTCATTTGTGGATATATTCCCCACGAAATAGCAGTTTAAAGTTATTTTACCCACGCCCGAAAGGCTGCCGCCCTTAAAGGTCAGGCCCTCTGCCAAAATCGAGCCAACCTCTTGAGGAATGGAAATCATTTCTTGTTTAGAATTTTTTAATCTTTTCATAATGCACCATCCTTTGCGTACAACTTTTTCTATATTACATTGTATACTAATTTCCCAAAAATAACAAGTTTTATTTTAAATTAATTATTTTGTTGAAAATTTTTCCCAAATGTTGTAGAATATAAACAGCGAAATCGCGTAGGAGGCTGTTATGCTCACAATTGGTGTAGACCTGGGCGGCACAAATTTGGCGGCCGGGATTGTAGACAATGGCAAAATTTTGCATAAAATGTCCGTGGCGACGAATTTTAAAGAGGGCGCAGGGGCTTTAATCGCCGATATTGCGCGGCTTTGCAATGAATTGACGGCGGATTTTGAAAATATCGTATCCATAGGAATAGGCTGCCCCGGAATTGTCAATCCGAAGGAAGGAATTCTAGTTAAAGCCCCAAATTTAGGGCTTTTTAACATTGAAATCAGCCAGCCGCTTAGCCGACTGCTAAATTTGCCCGTTTTTATTGAGAATGACGCCAATTGCGCCGCTTTGGGCGAACATAGCCGGGGGGCGGCCAAGGGTGCCGTATCCTCAATTACCGTAACTTTGGGAACGGGCGTTGGCGGCGGAATTATTATCGACGGCAAAATTTATTCGGGCCCGTTTTTTGGGGCGGGCGAAATTGGGCATCATGTGATTGTGGTTGGCGGCGAGGCCTGCAATTGCGGGCGGCGCGGCTGTTGGGAGGCATATGCTTCGGCGAATGCACTGAAAAAACAGGGCTTTAGCCCGCGCACAATTTTTAAGGATGCCAAAACCAACGAGGCCGCGAAAA
>JAITMQ010000173.1 GCA_031277225.1 Clostridiales bacterium
GCGCGCCTGTCCTTAAAAGAGCCGCTGGGATTCGCCGCCTCGTCCTTAATAAAAATTCGCGCGCCAAAGCCTGCGGGCGCGAATTTGCGGGCTAAGGCCGTGATATTGGGCAATTCCCACATGGGCGTTTCACCAACGCCTGCGGCGCGCTGAATCGCCGTAATTTCGCCAAAACTCAAGCTTATGGCTGACATCATGCCCTCGTAATCGAAGGAAATATTTTCTGTTTCAAATTTTTCAAAGTCTATATTGAGCGAGCGTCGCAAAATTTCGCCCTTGCGCGCCATAACAGCCGCAAAACTCATATCTTTAGCCATTTAAAGCCCCCCTAACTTTCGCCCTAATTTCCAAAATCTCCGCTACGAATTGCCCATAGCCTAAATCGACCACAGGCTCAATCTTCTCCAGAATCCCGCTTTCAAGTCGCCCCGTAGCCGTTTGCACCTGCACAGGCTCGCCGATTTTGCTATCTTGAATTAAATTCCCCTTAACCCACATTATAAGCGGCTTCGCGGCGGTGTCCTCCGGCAAATTTGTTGCCCGCTCATTTGCTTCAAGAATTATATTCCGAATTTCTACCCAAGTTCCTGCTTTAACCATAAAATCACCTCATTAAAATAAAGGGCGTGTTGCCACTATAATAAAATGCAGATTTGCGAAGCGGTATTGTTCAAATAACTTTGTGATAAACACGTCAAGCTCTATTATAGCGCGTTGCAGGCTGTTTTTCAAGCTTTTTTGACATTAAACCGAAAATTTTTTCAGAGATTGTTTTGCCCATTGTTTTAAAGTACCTTGGCTTTGATTTAAGTGTTAGACAAAGCGCTAAACTTAAGGGGTCAGATTCAAGGTTTGACAAAAAAGAGGCTTCCAGAATGGTCTGAAAGCCTGTAATTTCAACCTTGCGGATGGAGGGATTTGAATTAAATCACCCCATACATACTATCGCAATATTATAATTAGATACAACTAGGGTCTGTTGACACTAAGGAGGGCTTTGATGGTTGGCACAAGGGTTTGCATTGCCATTTTGGACACGGGAATAGCCCCGGTTATGGACTTAACCCTGCCCCAAAACCGCATCCTGGCGGCGCAAGACTTCGTAAACAACCAAAACCACCCCTATGACGACAATGGCCACGGAACCCATGTGTGGAGTGGATAGTCTTAGTCAGATGAATATTTCCCATGGTTACAACTATTGCGCGCTTTGCCAAAAATGGTATGTGTGGCGTGCATAATCTTAGCCATGCGGAAATTAGTGATGAAATGGCTGTTTTCAGTCAAATTAGCCATATTATTGAAATGGGTTGTTCATTTGTTTCGGGGCATTTTTCGCTTATATGGATTGTGTCGATAAAATCATTGATTATTTCGTGGGTTAAGAAGTCGATTTTTTCATATTTCTCGAACAGGGCATTGATATTTGCATGGGATGCTTGAAGTGTTTCCATAGTCGCCAGCTCACTCTCGATGCGCTCTTTCCTGCTTAATTGAGAGCTGCGTTCCTGTTCTAAAATCTCCTTTAAGCTTAAAAAATCTTCTTGGGAGATAATGCCGTTTAGCTTATCGGCATAACCCATGGCTATATTACTACGTATTTTTTCAAGCTTTTCAGCCACATCAGCGAGCTGCTTTTCCAAACTCGGGCGGATATTGACTTCTTTGTTAATTTGTGCCAAAGCGGAGTTGATGATGTCGTCTTTATCGTTCGCAAGGGAACTTTTTTCGATTAAGCCCCTAATCTTTTCAATCACTGCATTTTCAACTTTTTCTTGACTTATGCAATGCGGTGTACATTCCCTTCTCTTAGATTTTGCAGAAAGCTTGCACCTTAGATAATGGGTTTTGCCGTTTCTTGACAAGCCGCTGCGCTGCATACCATGGCCGCAGTCTGCACAGACCAACTTGCCTGCTAAAAGATGAGGCTTTGTGTCTTTAAGATTATTTTCGCTCCCGGCATATCCTGTGCGTTTACGGTCTATAAGCTTTTGGACTTTGTGGAATGTATTTTCGCAAACTATAGGGGGATGATTGTCCTTAATTACAATCCATTCATCTTTGGGAGCGATGGCGACTTTTTTGGATTTATAGCTGACCTTTCGCTCTCTGCCTTGAATTAAAGTTCCTATGTATGCTTCATTCCTTAAAATCCGCCTTACGGTATTTGGTGCCCAAAGACCGTATTTTGTGCTAAACGCTCCGCCGTTGGGATTGGCAAAGGCAAGCCCTTTGCTTTTTTTGTATTGGGTGGGGGTTGGCACGCCCCTTTCGGATAAAATAAGGGATATGCTATGAACGCCCTTTCCCTCCAAATACAAAGCAAAAATCTCGCGAACAATTTTGGCGGCTTCTTCGTCAATAATCAGCTTATGGCGATTTTGCGGGTTTTTTTCATAGCCATAGCAGGCGAAAGCCCCAAGAAACTGCCCTGCCTCCATCTTTTTCTTAAACACAGCCCGAATATTTTCCGACAAATCCTCGCTAAACCACTCATTGACAAGCCCGTAAATTTGGCGGGCTTTTTTGTTGCCCTTAACATTGGTGTCCACGCCGTCTGTCAGCCCGATAAAGCGCACGCCCCATTCGACAAAATATCCATGTAGATACAGGAGAGTCGGTTGCTACCAAAGTACCTACTCTATGCCAGACTCTTGCTGGTTGCTGGTTGCTAGTGCCTGGTTGCTGGTTGCTAGTTCCTAGTCCCTGGTTACTAGCCACTAGTCCACCAGTCCCTAGTCCCAAGCCACCAGCTCCTAGTCCACTAGCTCCTAGTCCCAAGCTACCAGCTCCTAGTCCCAAGCCACTAGCACCTAGTCCACCAGCTACCACATCATGGAATTCAAAGTCTATCGGCATCAGTAGACTTTCAGGTACTCCACCAGCCACTTCCCCAACCACTTGTTCCCAGCTACTAGCCACCAACCCCTAGCCACTATCAGCACCTTCACCTTAACCATCAAAACATGGCAGTCCACGCATGTAATTAGCGTGTGAACACGCTTGTAAGCAAGTTTGGCTTGCACAATATTTAAATAAAGCCACGACAAAACTTAGCTGGTTTTCAGACAAGAAATCTATACGAAAATGTTTACTATATGTAATATTTTGACCCTTATTTTGACCCTTATTTTGACCCTTTACAGATTTATAAACCATTGTATGCATTTATGCAATATACCAAACAAACGCCGAAAATAAGGGATTCTATATAAAAGCATTGTAAACGATTTTATGGGGTTTAAAGCAATCCGTGTAGGGTGCGTGGGCATGTTGCGGCGCATATCTTTTTGGCTGAAATTTCGCGGATTATGTAACCCTCAGCAAGGCCATCCCATAAAATGACCTAAAAGCTTATGCTTGCGAGGTTTTGGATGGCTGTTTTTTTTGCTGTTGCACTTAGTATAGACGCCCTTGGAATGGGCATTTCCTGCGGCCTACGCAAACAAAGGCCGACAATTGCCGCCTTTGTGGTGCTTTTTGTGGTTTCCGTGCTTGTTATGGCCGCTTCGGTCTTTTTTGGCGAAATTATCGCCTCTTTTTTGGCCGCAGATTTGGCCGAAAAGCTGGCTGCGGGCTGGCTGGCCGCCCTTGGCCTGTGGATTGCCTTGGGCGCATTGCGCAAAAAACAGGAAGATTTGGCCGAAAACCCCGCAAAAATCACGAAATGGGGCTCGGTTCAGCTGGCTTTGGTGCTTTCCTTGGATTCTATGGGGGCGGGCATTGCCGCCGCCTCGCTTGGAATTAATATACATTTTCTGCCATTTTTAGTGGCCGCCTTCCAAATCGGCTTCCTCGCCGCAGGTCTGCGCCTGGCCACGGTCTTTAAACTCAAAGGAAGTCAGCGATTTTGGACTTTGCTTGCCGGCTTAATTTTGGTCTTGATGGCGATTATTAGGCTGATTCAATAAGCTCAGCGCGAATTCCACCGGGTCGCCCTCGCCAAAGCCAATATCCGGCGAAAGCCCCGTATTGTGAATGGATTCCCTGTCCGGAGTTTCGATTAAAATTACCGTCGCGCGCACCGCAAAACCCCGCCGCAGCGGCACGGTTACCTGCCCGATGGCCTTGCCAAAGGTTAAATCCCCAACCGTGGTTACATTGTCCAAATTCCCGGAAAGTGCCGCAATAAGCGACTCTGCCGCAGATGCCGTCCTGCCGTCTTGCAGAATTACAATATTTTCAAATTCAAAAAATTGCGCGCCGCGCGCCCGCCTTTCACGGCTAAAAGGCCAAAAGTCCATGCGCGCCTGTTCGAAGCCAACGGTTTGCCGCCTTTCCAAAAAAAGCCCCGCAATTGCCTGTGAAACCGCCAATTCGCCGCCTCCATTGCCCCTTAAATCCAAAATTAAATTATCAAATTCGGCAATTTCGCGCCGATTTTCAAAAACAAAATCCTCTACAAAAGGAGAAATATTGGGCAGACGCAAATAGGCCACATAGGGCGTTAATTCCCGAAATTCCGCCTCTTGCGCGCGCCTAAAGACCCTTTCCTCGTGCTCAATCCTTTCCGTGGGTGTATACATATAAGTATATACATCCCCGCCAACCCGCCGAATTTCGCCCGTTACAATCGAAATCACCAAATTGTCAAAATGACTGCCATATCGCGCGGGCACAAAGCCCAAATGCTCCGTAAACATCTCGTCCAGCGTGTCCGTATGAATATAATTTCCCGCAATTAAAGTCTTGAAAATCAAATAGTCATAATTCGTATAAATCAGCACAAAAAGCCCAACGGCCAGCACCGCAATAATCGACAACGAAACAATTTTAAAACGCAAATATTTCCGCCTAAGCTTGTCCATAACCGACAAATTCGGCTTTTGCCGCCTTTTCTTCAAATTCCGCCATTTTAATCCGCTCATATCACCACTCCCTTTGTTCAATTATAACCTTTTGCGGAAAATATTGCAATATTTTTTAGTTTGGGTTATAATAGAGCTGGAGGCGAGAAAATGAATAAAGACAGACGTCATAAATTGATTGCGCAGAACAAAAAGGCGCGCTATAACTACTTTTTGGAAGAAACTTTTCAGGCCGGAATTGAGCTTTTCGGTATGGAGGTTAAGTCTTTGCGCGCGGGGCGGTGCAATATCACGGACAGCTATGTGGAGATTAAAGACGGGCAGGCCTATGTTGTGAATATGCATATTTCGCCCTATGAATATGCCAATATTTTACAAAAAGACCCCATGCGCAAACGCCGCCTGCTTCTGCATAAACGCGAAATTAACAAGCTTTTTGCGGCCATAACCCGCGATGGTTATACGGTTGTTCCCGTAAAAATCTATTTTTCCGGCCCCTATGTAAAGCTTGACATAGCCCTTGCCAAAGGCAAAAAACTGCACGACAAACGCCACGAAATAGCCAAAAAAGACGCACGCCGGGCTTCTGAAAAAGAGTTTAAAATCAAGAATCTATAGTTTCCGAAAAGCCGTAGTCCTTGAAAAAATTTGTGGTGGCATTTTTGGGCAGGCTTGCTTTAAGTTGGCCTTGGGCGGCGGTTTCTTGGATTTTGTGCAGAACAAAATCCAGCAGGACGCGCCCATGGCCTTGCCGCTGCTGCTTCCATTTTAGGCAAATATGCAGCAGCCGCCAATCGTCGCCCTCTCGCTCCCAAACCGCCGCCCCAACAAGCCTCATTCGATACCAATAGGCCGCAATTTGTCCGCCGCGCGCCAAAATTACGTTAAATTTCTCGCCTGTCTTGTCATTCCAGCCCGGCAAATCCTTATAAAAAAATTTGCCGATAATCTTAAGATAACGCTGGTCATAGTCCGTAATCATGCTAATATCGGCATTTGGCTTGCCTTTGTCGTATTTTGAAATGTCGTAACTAAGCACCATAAACCCTCCTAAAACGGGCGACCGAGAGCGGTCGCTCCTACATACACGCAAGGCCGCGAAGCGGATTCCGTGGCGCGGCGCTTCGCGCTGGCTATTGTTGCCATAGCCGGAGCGTAGCTCCGCACATGGCTGCGAAGCGGCATTGCGACCTTTAGGTCGCCCCTGCGGGCGTATATGCGCGGCGCTTCGCGCTGGCTATTGTTGCCATAGCCAGAGCGCAGCTCCGCGCCACTGTCGCAAGCCGCAGGTTAAAAACCGGCGATATGCCCATCACAACGGGATTCCGTTCCGCCGCACAGCGCGCCGTTTTCCGCTCGCCAAATAATTTGCCCGCGCCCAAAACCGCCCGAATCCGGCGGCGTTGAAATTTGATGCCCCAAATCACTAAGCCCTGCGGCCAAATGCCTTGGAAAATGATGCTCAACCTCAAATTTCTGCCCTTGCATCCATTGCCAGCGCGGCGCGTCCAGGGTCTGTTGCGGGTCTAAGCCTCTATGTATCGTATTTAAAATCACCTGAACATGCCCCTGCGGCTGCATATAGCCGCCCATCACGCCAAAAGGCCCGATTGGCGCGCCGCCGCGGGTTAAAAAGCCCGGAATTATGGTATGATATGTCAATTTGCCGCCCGCAAGCGCATTGGCATGTGCGGGGTCAAGACTAAAATCCGCGCCGCGATTTTGCAGCGCAATTCCTGTGCCGGGCACGACAAGGCCCGAACCGAATCCCATATAATTGCTTTGAATATAGGAAATCATATTCCCTTGGTCGTCGGCGGTGGCCAAATATACAGTCCCGCCTTGATTTGGCAAAATGGACGCGGGTTTTGCCGCCCTTTTGCCAATATTTTGACGCAATTTTTCCGCATAAGCGGAACTTAACAATTCTTCGGCACTAATCGCCATAAATTTGGGGTCGGTAATAACCGCCTTACCCGCCGTAAACGCCAGCTTCATGGCCTCGAAAATAATATGATGCGATTCAATATCGTCTTTCAATTCAAAGCCCGCGAGAATATTCAGAGCGATTAGGGCAACCAGACCTTGGCCGTTTGGGGGAATTTGCCAAACCTCATGCCCGTGGTAATTCGCGCAAATCGGCTCAACCCATTTTGGCGCATAAGAAGCTAAATCATTCAGACTAAGGAAACCGCCGAATTTAGCCGAAAAATCCACAATTTGTTTGGCCAGCGCGCCCGTGTAGAAGCTTTGAGGGTCGCGACCAATTTCTTCCAGAGTGGCCGCATGTTCAACACTCTTCCAAATTTCCCCAACAGCCGGCGGCCGCCCCGCCTCTAAATTCGACTCAAAAGTTTTAAACCAATTCGCAAATTCTTCACCTTTTAAATGCTCGCCATAAGCCCGAAAAGCCCGCTTCCAATACTTCCCGACAACAGACGCGACAGGATGCCCATGCCGCGCATATTCCACGGCAGGCGCAAGACAGCGCGCAAGCGACAATTTCCCGAAACGCGCCGACAATTCCGCCCATGCGCCAACAGCCCCCGGCACGGTTACGGGCGCAAAACCAAAGCGCGGCATGGCCTCATGCCCCAAATTGCGCACTTTTTCAATGCTGATAGGTTCGGGCGCGGCCCCGGAGCCGTTAAGCCCGTGCAATTTGCCATTCGCCCACAAAATCGCAAAAGCGTCGCCGCCAATGCCATTCGACGTCGGTTCTACCACAGTCAGGCAGGCCGCCGTCGCAATCGCCGCGTCCACGGCATTTCCACCCTCGCGCAAAATTTCAAGCCCGGCAGCCGCCGCCAAAGGATGCGAAGTCGCAACCATGCCGCGCCCCGCAAAATGCGCCTTTCGCGCCAATCCATAATCAACCATAAACACACCTCCACCAAAAAATTATATACTATTTGCTAAAGCCTGTCAATGTGAAAAAAGTATTACTTTGTGCGGCGGAAGTGGCCTAATATATTCTTTGGGTGGTATGCAGATGTCATAGCC
>JAITMQ010000070.1 GCA_031277225.1 Clostridiales bacterium
TAGAGAGATTAAAGACGGCATGTTTAAGCTTTTGTTTGAAAGGCCGGAAAATGCGGCAGAGCTTTATTATGCCCTTACGGGGATTAAATGCAGTCCCGACGAAATTCAAATAATTACCCTAAGCAATATTGTTTCGGGCAGGCTTAGAAATGACCTCGCTTTTGTTGTCAGAGGTCGGGCATTGGTTGTGGGTGAACATCAGTCCACCCACAACCCCAATATGCCCCTAAGGATGCTTATGTATCTTGGGCAATTGTATGACAAGTGGATAAAGATGCAGGGGGAGGAGAAATTTATTTACAGAAGAAGCCCGTATAAAATCCCGACCCCTGAATTCGTGGTTTTTTATAATGGTGTCGAAGATATGCCCGAAATGGGAGTTTTGCGCATATCCGATGCTTTTGAATTTGACCAAGACAAGAAATTGGGCTTTTTAGAACTTGAAGTTCCCGTGTATAATATAAATAAGGGCATCAATTCGGAGCTTTTAAGCAAGAGCGAGCAATTGCGGCAATATTCCGAATTCGGCGCAAAGCTTAGGGAGCTTCAAAAAATTTATGACTTTAATGCCGCGGTAAAAGGGACTGTTGATTTTTGCATTGCAAACGATATTTTGGCGGAATTTTTGAAGGAGATGGGAGGGAGTATGATGAGTGTTTTGGCTACTGAGTATAATTTTGATACGCATATGAAGTATTATCGTGAGGAAGTTAGAGAAGAAGCAATTGAAGAAATTACTCTGGAGCACATAAAAAGGATGCTGGGAAAAGATGTTCCGATTCAAGTCATTGCCGAGGTTACGGGCTTTGACGAGTCTGTGATTAGGCAGATTAAAAACGAAATGAATTAAGGGATATAATTGTTGCAGACATTTTCCTGCCATTTGCGTATATGGCAAAAAGGAGATGTTTGGATGTTAAGAAATGGATTGGTTACCGCGCTTACGCTGCTGCTGATTGCCTTTTTAGTCGGCAGAATCGAGGTTTTGCAGGGGTTTGACTTTCTTCAGGTCAATATGCGCGCGGGAATTTGGCCCGTAATCGCCGTCGCGCTTGCTTTTGGGCTGATAAATGCCCTGCTTGTGCCCATGGTTATGAAGTTGTTTAGAAGGGCGAAAGGCATAATACTATTTGCCGTTACGGTGGTGGTGGATGCCGGCGCGCTTATGCTTACGGCGTGGATTGCGCCAAATTCGCTCTATATCGGCAATTGGTTTACCGCCTTTGTTGTGGCGGGAATTCTTGCCTTAGTCGGCACGCTGGTGCTCGGCCGCGAAATAATACCTAAACGAGGAGGAAGCAGATGAATATATTTTTCACAATTACTTTAGCGGCAATTTCGCTTTTATTCGCCTTAGCGGGGCTTTTGTGGTTTTTTGGCAAGGGCGGCGGCTTTATGGGCGGCTGGAATAGCAAAAGCGACGAGGAAAAGGCGCGTTATGACCAAAAGGCGTTTCTGCGCTTTAACGGCCTTGCCGCATTGGCGGCGGCGGCTCTGGGCGCAATATCCGCCCTGCTGGTATTTATTGGAATCGAATGGGCATTTACCGCCGGACTGGCCGCGATTATTGTAGTCGTGCTTGTGCCGAATTTTTATTCATTGCGCTCTAAACGCTTTATCAAGCCCGATGCGCCGCCCGACCCCGCCACGACAGACCCTAAAAAAGCCCGCGAAAAAAAGGCTAAGGGAATTATTGCCATTGTCGCCGTTTTGGCTTTGGCGATTCCGCTGGGCTGGCTTATGCTTGAGGGGGTGCGGCCTGTAAATGTCAGCATAGAAGACGGCAATTTGCGCATTGCAAGCATTTATGGCACAACGGTTGCGCTGGATGATATTTTGGAGATTGTGCTTGATGAGCGGGCGATGGCGGACATCGGCTCGGGCGGGCGCAGAATGGGCCATGGCACGGCGAATAATTGGCGCGGCAATTTTGGCGCGGGGCTGTTAATGGTGCAAAACCCAAGCGAAGGCCCGACAATTCGCATTGAGCGGCGAAGCGAATCGGCGATTTTCATAAGCTTTGCAGACCCGGCGGAAACCATAGTGCGGTATCATTACATTGTCAGCAATTTAAACTAGAATATAAAGAGGTGAGAAAATGAGCAATCAAGCAGGCACTAAGTCGGCATTTAAGGTGTTGAAAATTGTTTTGGCGGTGATTGGGGTTATTGTTATTGCGATAGCCGCCTATGTCATTACGACATTCGCAATTACCGACACGTCGGTCGCCAGGCAAGACCAAATTATGGCCATTGCCGAGGCGCGCGCCCCCGGCGGACGCGCCACAACGCCCGAACTGGATTGGGAGGGCTTTCGCTGGCTGTGGCGGGTGGAAGTGTGGGAAGACCGCATTGTGCACGAAATCTACATACACCCAAGAACAGACCAGATTATGAGGCATGAAATGGATAGGGACTAACAAAAAACCGAGGCCGCTTGCCTCGGTTTTTTTGTGTCAACAGACCCTAGCTGCTTAAATTTAAAGGAATGACTTCCGGAGTTTTGGTCAAAAACCTCCTGTCGATGTTGAAGTTTAGACCATAGTCGTCAATCTCTTCGGGATAATGCACAACAAGTATATTTTGGAGAGAAGACAAAACCTCATAAAGAGCTAATTTTCTTCCCATCGAAAAATCGTCATTCGCTCCTTCGTGCGCCTCTACAGCGTCCTCAATCAGCCTTTTAACATAATCACTTAATAATAATTTATCCATATTACAGCCCTCTTTCATTGGCGACAGCCTGCGCAAGAGCAAGCTTCGCATTCAAATCATCGATTTCTTTTTCCCAATACCTTGTCAACCCGCTTTTCTCACGGTCATCAAGATTATGCCACCCAATTGCGTGCAATGCCGGATTATTGCGCTTCTCCATGTGATGGGCAATCTGTTTTTTATAACTTCTAATAGATTTCGCAACTTGTGCATCGCTTAAAGTTAGCAAATTGGCATATTCCCCATAATGCCTATCACCCGGCTGTACCCTCATAAGTCTATTATAGCCCCCTTCAGGCGAATTTGCAATGGAATATATATTGCCCGGAATCATTATATCCTAAATCGTTTCTATTGTCAACGCCCAAAGCCTTGAGCAGACCCCGGCAAATTAGGCATATATGGGGTATTTTTTGAAGTCGATTTTTATTTCCTCGCTGTTTTTGCGCCATTCGGCGAAGACGAAAAAGTCGTCCCATTTATCGTCGTTTTTGTCGGAAGT
>JAITMQ010000077.1 GCA_031277225.1 Clostridiales bacterium
AAGGACATGACGGTTGCGCTGGCAACAGCCGCAGGCGTTCATTTAAAATCCGACGCGCGCTTTAATTTGGCGGGCGACACGGGCTTTCGCGTCGTGCCAAATGACGCGGGCACGGATAATATGATGGTTTCACATGGCGGTTATGACAATGCCGATGTTAACAAGGACATCAATTGCATGTTCCCTGTCGACAGGCTTAATGAGCTTGCGGCAGACGGATTTATTCGCGCCGCAGCGCCTTTTCATTACGGTTTTATGGGCGGCGGCGGCGACCAAGAGGCATTTGCCAAAAAAACAGGCCCGGAAATTGCCAAACGCCTGTTGAGCGAGGGCGTGGACGCTGTTGTGCTGACAGGCGGCTGAGGGACTTGTCATAGGACGGCAGTTGTCGTCCAAAGAATCATTGAAGAAGCGGGAATCCCGACTATTATTATTTCGGCATTGCCGCCCGTAACGCGGCAAAACGGCGCGCCGAGGGCGGTTGCACCGCTTGTGCCCATGGGAGCGAATGCGGGCGCGCCGCATGATAAGGCCATGCAAGGCGCAATCTTGAAGGAGGCGTTGACGCATTTGGTGGAAATTCAAGTAGCGGGGGCGACAGTCCCCCTGCCCTATCAATACACCGCGCAGATTTAAGCTTAAGGAGGGTTTTTATGAGATATAAGTTTGATGATTTACGTGAAATTTATAATGGTAAATGGGTTGTTACAATTAATAGTGAATGGAAAAACTGGCGCATTGATACTGTTGAGGTTTTTGGCGTGTATGACACCGAAAAGGAGGCTTATGCGGACAGCAAGCATCTAAAGAGTTGCGGGGTATTCAAGATGGTGAGAGAGGAGGATGAGGAAAATTATCTCGGATTTGCTTTTATCGATTCCTATTAAATACAAACATACATTAAGGGTACAATGTAAGATATTTTCGCCCGATAAGACAACTTACAGAGAAGTAAGCTTAATAATAGATACCGGAGCCTCGGCCACTTCCTTGCTGCGAAGTGAGCTGGAAAATCTCAATTACTCAAACTTAACCAAAGGGCGCACCATTAACCGAACAGCCGGCGGCTTACTGTATCTGGACAAAACAATCCTCTCCAGAATCGAAATTGGCGGAGAATTCGGGATAAGCAATCTGGAGATTAATGTTTTGGATTGGGAGGATTCAAGCGTACACGGCATTATCGGAATGGATATTTTATCGAGACTACATATCCATTCCGACACCAAATATTTTAATATTTCGTCCGAGCCTTTTAAAATATTAGAAAGGGAAAGGAATTATTTCGATGAAAATTTCGAGGATGATTAATACCGTTGACACCCACACAATGGGCGAACCCACGCGCGTTGTTTTGGGCATTCCAAGCCTTAAGGGCTTTACAATGGTTGAAAAGAAGGAATATTTGATTAACAAAATGGATTATTTCCGAACCGCGCTTATGCACGAACCGCGCGGCCACAGGGACATGTTTGGCGCGATAATTGCGCAGCCGGGCTTCGCCGAGGCCGATTTTGGCGTAATTTTTATGGATGCCGGCGGCTATCTTAATATGTGCGGGCATGGCACAATCGGCGTGGTTACCGCCGCAATTGAAACGGGCATAATTGACTCGACAGAGCCGCTGACCGAGGTTGTTATGGACACACCGGCGGGCATTGTAACCGCCCGCGCAATCGTAAATGACAGGCGCGTCAGCGAAGTTTCTTTTTTGAATGTACCCTCGTTTTTATATCGCGGCGATGTTGAAATTTATGTTCCGAAAATTGGCAAGCTCTTGATTGATATATCATTCGGCGGCTCTTTTTTCGCCCTTGTCCGCGCAAAGGATTTGGGGCTGGCGATTATTCCCGAAAATGCGCGCGAATTCTCAAGGCTTGGCCTAAAAATTCGCGCGGCGGTTAATGAACAATTGGAGATTGAGCATCCGATTTTGCACCGAATTAAGACCTGCGACCTCGTTAAATTTTATTGCGAGCCGCAAAACCCCGAGGCAAATGTCCGAAATGTCGTGGTTTTTGGGGATGGGCAGGTGGATCGCTCGCCCTGCGGCACGGGCACGGCGGCGAAGCTGGCCGCACTCTATGCCAAAGGCGAAATCGAAAAGGGCGAACCCTTCATAACCGAAAGCATCCTAGGCACAACTTTTAAGGCCAAAATTGTGGACAAGCAAAAGGTGGAAGTCTATGACGCGGTAATCCCGGAAATAACGGGTTCTGCCTATATTATCGGGCTTAATACCATAATCATCGACGACCGCGACCCTGTTAAGCATGGATTTATCTTGTAGGAGGCGATTGGAATCGAAGCCATCAGGATTAGGGAAAATTTCCACAAAAGGCCCATATTCAGCAGCATAGTTTGGACTGTGGCCATGCTTGCTTTATGGCAAATTTTAGCAAGAATCGGCCTTGGTGTGGCTGATTTGCAGGGATTTCATCGAGTTGCTTTAGACGGCGCAATCCGCGCCGTGGCCGCCATTCCCGTAATCGTCGTCTTAGGAATCGTAATCGCGCAAAACGGCTTTAAATTCACATTCTCGCCCAAAGGCTCAAAAAAGGCATTGTTTGCGTCGGCGGCGCTTTTCCTGCTGATTTTGGCAACTTTTGCGCGCATGTTGACCCATTTGGCGGAGGCGGATTATGACGCGGGCTTCATCCTAAGCTATTTCGCAACCTACTTAATTTTTGACCCCGGCAATTCCATTTGGGAAGAAACCCTTTGGCGCGGCCTTTTAATGACCCTGCCTCTATACTATTTCGGCGACAAAGCGGGCGGGCGGCTGGCCATAGTCCTGCTTGCCTCCTTCCTGTTCTCGCTTGTCCATTTCACAAATGGCCTTAGCGGGATTGTGGTGGCCTTTTTGGCCGGGGTGGGGCTGTCCGCCGTCTATGCATATTCCGGAAATTTGCTAATCCCAATCATAGTACATCCTTTCATGAATATTTTCGCAAGATTCGGAATTGAGCAAGTTCATGGCGCAGCGATTTGGGAAATTTTCAGCATTTCCCAGCTGACCGCCCTTGTTGCGATTTTTGTGTATGGTATCATAATAACAATTAAAGCAAAGCCGTTTTCGGAACGATTTATATTCTAGCAAAGAAAGCAGGAGAGATGATGGCGAAATTTAGACCAAAAAGAAAAGACGGCGAAGAGCAGCCGCATATTCCCGCAGGGCTGTTCAAAATCCGCATACCCTTCTACCACTGGCGGTGGTCTTGGCCGGAGGGAATTCAAGGCTTCGTCCTCGTAGCGGTCGCCCTTGCCGCCGTGCCCTTCATCATGGAGGGAATCGGCGCGTCCGCCGAGGTTGCGGTGCTAATGGTGTTTTTATTCAGCATGCTCTATATGCTGCATCCAACATTGGGCGACAGCGTCTTCCCCGGCTGGATAACCGCAGGAATCCCCCTAGTTTTGGCCTACTTGATGACATTCGAGCTGGGCCCCGACCGCATCCACGCCTTAATAGCCCTACAACTTTTAGTGGCCTTTTTATTCATTTTCCTGGGTCTAACGGGGCTTGCCAAAAAAATTGTGGCATTTGTGCCGGCTTCGGTGCGGGGCGGAATTCTTACGGGCGCGGCAATCGCCGCTGTGTATAGTGTCGTAAACCCAACCACCTCGCGCCTGATTGGCGTTGAAATAAGCGGAATAATCGGCATGTTGGTCTGCGTGGTTGTCCTATATTCGCTAAGATTCCTTCCGCTTAAAGACAAGAATTTTTTCTTTAGGATGATTAGCAAATCCGGAATGTTGGCCGGACTAATCGTCGCCATGATAGTCGGCGTAATCATAGGCGAGCTGCCCATGCCCAATGTCGAATGGGGAATCTCCCCCCTGCCTTTTGGCGAGCTTTTTGCGAATTTCACTATATTCGGCATAGGCTTCCCGAATTTTTCACATTTTGTTTCGGCCTTGCCGCTCGCAATCCTGCTGTATTTAATAGCCTTCGGCGAAATTGTCGTAACCAAAACCGTTATCGAAGAAGCCGCCGAGGTGCGCAAGGACGAAATTGTGGACTATAATGTAAACCGCACCAATGTCATCATAGGCATAAGGAACACAATTTTGGCGATTATTGCGCCATATCCGCCCATGGCGGGCCCAAATTGGGTTGGCGGCACGGTTTCCACGGTCGAACGCTATAAAACCGGCAAAAAGTCCATGGATTCCCTGCACGACGGGCTAAGTTCGTTTATTTTGGCCATGGCGGTCGCCGCCCTCGCGCGCCCGCTGGTTACCCTTCTCGAACCCGTCTTCCCAATCGCCATGATTATAACCATGCTTCTAACGGGCTTCGCCTGCGGCTATGTCGCCATGAATATGCTAAAAACCCGCGAAGACCGAGGCATTGCCGCCATTATGGGCGTAACAATTTTCGCACAAGGCGCTGCCGTCGGTCTAATCACGGGAATTGTCCTGCATATTTTGGTAAATGTTCCAAAGCGCAATCGTAAAGACGATTCGGTGTGAATAGGTGTTAACGAGCCACCTGTGATTCTTAAATTAAATAAAAATTTTTTAAAAAAGGGATTGTAATTTTATTGGGGACTTGGTATAATAGTTGGAGAGTGTTGTGCCCACGAGGTACCGGACTAAAATTTGCATATTAATTGCATACAAAAGGAGGAAATTTCTTTGAGAAAGAAAATAATTGCGGGCCTGTTGGCCCTTGTGGTTTTGGCCACACCGATTACGGCATTTGGTGCCGTCAATGTAACCATTGACAATGCCCAAGTTGTCGCTGCCGTTGAAAATGTAAGCCAATTTATCGTTATCGAAAATGGCCGTCCTTATCTGCCATTGCGTGCGGTTGCCGAGGCTTATGGCGGCATTGTAGGCTGGGATCAAGACACGCTTACTGTTACAATAAGCTTTAATGGCTTAGACAGAGCGGTTGCCTTTGATTCCGCATTTGGAACAAGCATTTCGGGTGCTGTTCGCCCCGGCAATTTCACTCTTGAGCTTGCCGTTGGTGCCGGCGGAAATCTGTTTGTAAGAAGTGGGCCTGCGGCCGGAACACATCTTGTGGCGTATATGATTAACGACCGCTTTATGTTCCCCGTAGTTCCAATTCCTCAAGACAGGTCTGTAGACGGCAATATTATCTATGGTATGCTGAATTTGGATATGCGCTTGATTGAAATTGCGGCGCAAGCCCTTACAGGCTTAAATTTCAGCTACAACATAACGTCCACGGGCATTGTTGTTACACTCAACTAAAAAATCGAAGGGGCGTGCATTGCACGCCCCCTTTTTTTGCTATGAAATAATCCCATATTTTTTCGCAACCCGAATGTCCTCGCCGATAAAGTGCAGAGTCGTGTATTCCCCCAAAATTCGGGAGGTTATGCGGTCATAATAATTGTCCTCCAGGTCGGCGGGACTAAGATTCGTTGAGATTATCGTGGGCTTTTTGTTGATTAGGCGCGTGTTTATAAAACTAAACAACTCCGACGCGGTTACCGTGGTGATAAATTCCGTGCCCAAGTCGTCAATTATCAGCAAATCCACCTCGTAAATGGCGGCAATTAAGGCTTGCGCGCGGGTTTTGTCGCGATTAAAACGAATGTCCTCAACTTGACGAAATAATTGCGCCGCCGTTGTATAAATCACGGTATGCCCCTTATTCAGCAATTCCCGCGCAATGCAATTGGACAAAAAAGTCTTGCCCAGCCCCGTTTCACCATAAAAATACAAATTCTCGAATTTTTTGCCAAAATTCTGCTCAAATTTTAGGCAAATATCCCAAACGCGCTCCATATTCGCGCGCGGGCTGATGCCGTGGGCGGGGTCTGTCCTGTCCGCATAATAATTTATATTAAAAGCGTCAAAATTTTCATGGTCTAAAATTTTGCCAAGATTCGACATTTCAAAATAGCGCGCCAACACGCGCTGCTTTAGGCAATGGCAATGCTCGTCGCCCGCAAAGCCCGAATCCTCGCAATATGCGCATTTGTAGGCATCCGTAAAAAATGCCTCGTCATAGCCGTTTTCATAGAGCAGGGCCTCGCGCTCCTTGACCAGCGCATCGTTTTCCTGCCGCAGAGCCGCAATTTTAGCGGCCTCGCCGTCGCGCAACATCAGCCGCGCAAGCTTAAGCCCCAAATTCGACATTTTTTCGTCAATGGCCTTAACGCGCGGCAAACGGGCATAAAGCAGCTCTTTGCGCGCCCGAAGCTCGCGCGCCGCCGCTGCCTTGTCCCTCTCAAAATCCCGCAAAACTTCCCGAAAAATCTCCATTATTCCGCCACCTTTTTGTCTAAATAAGCCTCATCAAGCCGTGCAAGCTGCTCATAATCCCATTTGCGCCCCTTATAATTCTGGAATTTTTTGGC
>JAITMQ010000011.1 GCA_031277225.1 Clostridiales bacterium
GCCGAGGGCAGTCCGCCCGCCATAATTCCCCATCCCGACAAGCTTTTGCCGCCCGACGGAATATATAATACCACAATATGCCTGGACAATAAAGCCCACAAATCAGTAGCCGAAATCGCTAAAAACAGCCTTAAAATCAAAGCCCCAAGCGGCGAAAGCATCGAAGGCAAAATGATAGAAATATTCTTTTAATTCAGGCCGCAAGAAATGGTTTCAAAATCACCGGCCGCTATAATTTGCAAATGAAGATGACCCGTAAGCTCGGAGCGGTCAATATTTTCGTTGCGTTGGCTAAAAATATTGATGGAGTGCCTGCCCGCGCTCCAAGCTTCGGTTGTGTAGAAAATATGGGTGTTGCCTTGAGCAAGACCTTGAGCCAGCTCAAAGTCTTGCTCATTTGAAAAAGCCAGCCAAACCATATTGGCCGGCCGAGGATAGCTTTGATATACGACAATCTTAAAATATCCGTGATTTTGCGGGACTTCGAAGTCAATAATTTGGGTTTCAAAAATGCCCGCAATTTCGTTGGTTTCAACAAGGTCGCTTAGGCGGATGTCCGCCAGAATAATGCCGCTTTCAAGCAGATTTTCGGAAATTTCATAGACGCCCTCAATCCAAAACGCGCCAAGCGGCGGCTCGTTGCTTCTAAACAAAAGAAACACAAATGCGACGACCATCAGCGCAATCGGCAGGATTATGGCGGTTTTGTTGCGCTTCATTAATACCTCCTTAGTGCTTGTGCCAGCTGATCCGGGCAGGAAGTTTCACGATTGCCGCATTTTATGCCGCTTAAAGTTGCGATTACTTCGTCCACGCTACGCCCTTTTATCAAGGCCGAAATCCCAAGCGCATTGCCCGGGCAGCCCTTAATAACCTTTAAATCGGTGATTATGCCGTTTTCAATTTCAACATGCATTTCCTCGGCGCAAACGCCCTGTGGCTTAAAAATCATATTATCCCCCCTTTTTCTTGATAGTTTAGCATAGAAAGAAGCGAATGTCAAGCAGGCCTTCATGCATTAAATTGGCTCGTACAGCTCTGTGGCCTCTTCTTTTCGCACATGCTCTTTAACGCCCAAAACTCGCACTTTTTGGCTTCCCGCGCCAAATTTTATTTCGACGATGTCGCCGGCGGCCACATTTGCCGAAGCCTTGGCCACTTTGTCGTTTAACAAAACCCGCCCCGCGTCGCAGGCCTCGTTGGCCAGCGTCCGCCTCTTAATTAGGCGGGAAACCTTTAAAAACTTATCTAAACGCATAGTTTCCTCCAGAGCCTGTTCCCGCTATAAGATTCTGCAGATTTGCGGAGCGTTTTTCCGCCAATCGAGGAAGCGACGACGACGCGTGCCGGGGGCACGCTAGGAGGAGCTGACGAAGAGTGGCGGAAAATAAGCCCGCAAAGATGCGGAATCGTTAGCGGGAACAGGCTCTAATACAAAAAGGGCCATTTTAGCAATGGCCCATTGCAATTTACTTACGCTTCATAACAGCTTCTTTAATCTTGGCCTTTTTGCCCACTCTATCACGAAGATAGAAAAGCTTAGCACGGCGCACAATTCCGCGGCGCACAACCTCGATTTTTTCCACACGCGGCGAATGAAGCGGCCAGGTTTTTTCAACGCCAATGCCCGAAGAAAAACGGCGCACCGTAACGGTTTCCCGAATTCCGCCATTTTGCCTTTTAATGACATAGCCTTCAAAAATCTGAATACGCTCGCGCGCGCCCTCAACGATTTTATTATGAATCCGCACCGTATCGCCCACTTTAAAATTGGGAATATCGGCTCTGAGCTGCTCTTTTTCCAGCTCTTTAATCATAAGTTGGTTCATTTTCACTTCCTCCTATTCGATAGATGTTCATATGTCAATCCGCACAGCGGAACATCCCTTATTAGACCCGCCCCGGAGCGAGTCCATCCACGAAAGTCCATTATACCACAAAAATTTCCCAAATGCAAGCCCAAAATAAAAAATATTTTCGTTGACAAGCGTTAAAATTTGGATTATAATTAAATCATGGAAATACATAACACAAGAAGTAAAATTTAGTTAAATATTCCAATTTTAAGGAGGAGATTCCCATGAAGTATCAAGACCCGGCTGTAAAGGTAACCAATCCCGACGAGGCTTTAAAGCTTCTTAAAGACGGCAATGCAAGATTTGTAGCAAATAATCTTGTTCCCACCGACTATCCCGAGGCCCTTGCGAAAACCGCAAAGCAGCAAAGCCCATTTGCTTCCATTTTGACTTGCGCGGACAGCCGCTGCTCGCCCGAAATTTATTTCGACCAAGGCACAGGCAATGTTTTCGTAGTTAGAAATGCCGGCAACTTTGCTGACAGAGAGGCCATCGCGTCTTTCCAATTTGCCGCCGCTGTTTTGGGTGCTCAAATTACTGTCGTTGTAGGTCATACAGAGTGTGGCGCGGTTTATCATGCGCATAACGACACCGCCGGCGGCGGAACTTTGCCTGCCGAGCTTACAGGTGTTTTAAATGACCTTCGTCCAATCGTAAAAGACGCTTCCGACTGGAACAAAGACGGCTTGGAAGTCAATGTTAAGGCTCAAGTTGAAGCTTTAAAGAAAACTTTGCCCGAAGGACATCCTGTTTACGGCGCAATTTATGATGTTGGAACAGGTGCTGTTACCTGGCTGTAAAATTCCAAATTAAGATGCGACCGAAGAAGCCATGAAAAGGCTTACTTCGGTCGCTTTTCTTAAGGGCGCGCGATGCGCCCCACAAAAATGAGAGGTGAGAATATGTCGGCAGAAAGAGCCGAAAAAACGGCTAATTTTAAAGTTGCCTTCTTGACAGTCGCAACAATTTTTATCATGGGATATGTAAACGGCCTCGCTATGCTGTCCACCCATTTAAGCCTGCCCGTAACACCGCAGACGGGCAATGTCCTTTGGATGGGCATAAACACGGCCTTTGGCGAATGGCGCTATCTTCTTGAAAATTTAGGACTGTTTTTTGGCTTTATGGGCGGCGCTGTTTTTGCGCTTTTTACCCAAAATCTGTTTAAAAACAAGACGAATCAATTCTTCTACAATTGGTCGGTCTTCGTCGTCCCTACAATACTCTATCCAATACTGCTGCACTATACAGTCGCCGCGTGGGTTGGCTTTACGGTCATAGGTTTTGCGTCGGGCGCGGCTCTTGGCTTTTTTAGAAAAATTTACCATATGGACCAAATAAACAATGCCATGGCAACGGGCAATGTGCGCTTTTTGGGCCTGCATTTTGCGCTGGCCTTCTTGAAAAAAGACACGCGAGGAAATAAAAAAGAAATCCAAACTTTCCTTATTTTCTTGACTTGTGTGCTGGCTTTTGCGGGCGGCGCATTCCTCTATGCCATGATGTATAGGCTGGATTATGCCCTGGCACTTGATTTCCCGCTTTCACTTAATTATTATATCTATGACCCCCATCGCGGTGGTGTATTAGGTTTTGCCGCTACATATAATACAATAAGGATTATAATCCTTGCCGTAATTTGCGTAATCCCCTATTTCTTCTTCCCCAAAACCCCTAAGGTTGCGAAGTAAAGGAGAGTTTTTATGAGCAAACAAATAAAACAACCCAGATTCAGAACGAATTCGGTTTATCGTAAAGAAGGCAGCAATGCCCTTTATACCGTGTTTAGAACAAATAATGGCGAACAATTGGATTATTATGTCGCCAGAATGAAATGCGACTATCATGTTGCGAAATTGGACTGCTATGGCAGCGTCGTCGGCAGCTATGCAGACTGGCCGCGATTTGGCTCTTTTAAAGACGCGGCCAGAGAGCTGAATCTCAAATATTGCTGTATGCGCGAAGAATCGGCCGATAAAAGTGAGGTAATCTATCCCTATGTAGATTCGGCCGAATATTGCGAAGACGTGGTCGCCAAAAAACCGCGCTCTCGCTCTCGCAAAAAGTAGATTTGATTTGACAGGGGCGGGGGGGGCGCAATGGCGCCCCCCCCCCGGGCCGCGGTAACCCGCAAAAAAAGGGGGGGAAACCCCCCGTATATGTACCCGGGTCGCCCCCAGA
>JAITMQ010000095.1 GCA_031277225.1 Clostridiales bacterium
ATCGCGGCCTTTAGGCCGCTCGTATGATGGCATTTTCGTGTACTTTCGTGCCATTCGGGGGTTTGTTGTTTTTACCACCAAATGCACGAAAGTACACGAAAAGCATCAAGCGCGGATGACGTTAGCCGCAAGCCAAATCCCCCGCCGGAAGTTTCCGTCATTCCCGCGAAAGCGGGAATCCCCTCATCCTTTGCAGACGCTACAAATAGCAGGGGATTCCGCGTCAAGCGCGGAATGACGGCAGGAGATACGGGATTCCCTATCAACAAACCGTGGATGACGTTGTGCGGCCTTTAGGCCGCCCGTAGGGGCGCGGCGCTTCGCGCTGGCTCTGCAACAAACCCCGTCATTCCCGCGAAAGCGGGAATCCCCTACCAATGGCGGGGGATTCCCGGTCAAGCCGGGAATGACGCTATGTGCGGATGGCATTTTCGTGTACTTTCGTGCCTTTCGTGGTTCAATTCTTTTTAACCACGAAAGGCACGAAACACACGAAAAGCGTAAAGCGCGGAATGACGTTGCAACGCACGCGTGGCATGGCGGCACAATTCAGCATTTCAAGGAGGGAATAGCAATGTTCCTAATTTTCGGCCTGGGCAATCCCGGGCGGCAATATGCGGGCACTCGCCACAATATTGGCTTTGAGGTGGTGGATTTGCTTGCAAAACGCCATGGCATTAAAATCAAGGCCACAAAATTTGAGGCCTATGGCGGCGAGGGTTTTTTTGCCGGGCAAAAGTTGCTTTTGGCAAAACCGACCACTTTTATGAATTTGTCGGGCTTGGCGGTCAAAAAATTTGCGAGATTTTATAAAATGCCGCCCGAAGATTTTTTGGAGCGGCTTATTGTGATTTATGACGACAGCGACTTAAATCCCGGCCAGATTAGAATTCGGCAACGCGGCAGCGCGGGCGGCCACAATGGCATGAAAAACATACTCTATCAGCTTGAAACCGACGAATTTTTGCGAATTCGCATAGGAATAGGCCGCCGCCCCGAAGGTTTCACCCAATCAAATTATGTCCTGTCGCGCTTTGCGAAGTCCGAGGAAGATGCGGCGGTTGCGGGCATAATAGCCGCGGCGGACGCTCTGGAGGACATTGTGCGCCATGGCGCAACTTTTGCTATGAATAAATATAATGCCAAACCAAAGGCGATTGAGGAGGCGGAAAATGAAGTGGAGTAAATTACTAACCCCGGCAATTTTGCTAATCCTCACAGCCTGCGGCGCAAGAACCTACGAGCCGGACTGCGAAGAAATTATCGAGATTACAACCCCCGGCGCAACAATTCTACCCATAGCCGACGAGGGCTGGCGGCTGCCCATAAACCACCAAACAATTCATTGGGGATTTTGGGCGATTGATGAGTATGGCACTTTTTGGGAAAGCGCGCCGGAAGGCTGGATTGCTTCATTCGAAAATGCCGCCGATATTAGCGGCAACGGCGTTATAGGCTCTGACGGCAGTATGCTGATCACTTTGGACTTTACTCGCCCGGAATTGCGCACATTATGGACGACATTGCCCAAATTTCCGCAGGGCAGACCCATGTGCTGCTTTTGACGACAGACGGGCGGCTATATTCTTGGGAGGATAATACAGAGATTTTCCATATTATGGACGAAGTGAAATATATTAATGCGAATTTTAATCAAAGTTTTGCGATTACGAATGACGGGCAGCTTTGGGGATGGGGCGCGAATTCCGATGGACAGCTTGGCATCGGCACAACGGCCACCCGCCAAACCGCGCCCATGGCCATAATGCCCGACGTGGCCGCCGTTGCCACGGGCAATAACCATACTTTGGCCGTAACCACGGCGGGGCGGCTTTATGCCTGGGGCGGCAATAGTCGCGGTCAGCTTGGCGACGGCGGCACGGAATCGCAATATAGCCCGATTTTTGTTATGGATGGTGTGGAGGTAAATCGAATTGCTAGATGACCTATTTGCAAACCTTCCCGAAATTGAGAGTTTTGAGAGGGTTTTAAACGCTCTTAAGGAGAGCAAAAGACAGACTGCGCTATGTACGGGCGCGGTTGACGGGCAGAAATGCCATTTGGCTTTGTCGCTGGCGGGTGAGCTTGGGCGGCCCTTGGTTTTTGTTACCTATAGCGAGGCGAGGGCGGCGGAAATCGTTAAAGACTTCGGTTTCTACAACGAAAAGCCGCCACAAAAATTCCCCGCATTAGACTTTATGGCCAAATTCGTAGACGTGGCGAGTAAAGACATAATCCGGGAGCGTTTGGCAACCCTGGCGCAACAGGGGATTGCGCGTCAAGCGCGGAATGACGGGCTTGTTGTAACCACTATCGAGGCCTTGGTTGCGCCGATTTCGCCGCCGAAAGAGTTTTATGAGGCGGTAATAAATCTGGAGGTTGGCAATGAAATCGATTTAAGCGAGCTGGCGACTAGGCTGGTAGATTTGGGCTACGAAAGGTCGGCACAAGTCGAAGGCCACGGACAATTTGCCATTCGCGGCGGAATTTTGGACGTTTTCTCGCCCTTGGCGGCATATCCCTACCGAATCGAGTTTTGGGGCGATGAAATTGATTCCCTTCGGCTGATTGACCCCATTTCGCAACGCTCGCTTGACGAAAAGCCCGCCGTGGCACAAATTTACCCCATGCGAGAGCTGCTTGGAGAGCAAGAGGCCACATTCTTTGACTATCTGCCCGAAGACGCGATTATCGCGTTTGACGAGCCTGCGCGAAGCGCCGCGCAATTGGACGAAGTTCAAAACGAATATTCGCTATTCGTTAAGGATATGCTTGAAACAGGCCGAATTTCGCCGCAGGATTGCAAAATTCCCCTTGACTATGCGGCCATAGCGCAGGCGGCGGAAAAATTCGATGTGCTGCTGTTTAGCCTAATGGCGCAAAATGTGCGAGAATTCACGCCAACCCTAATCGCCCATTTCGAGGGCAAAACCGCCACAACCTTTGCGGGGCGCATAGACCTTTTGGCCGAAGATTTAAATTATTTGACAGGCCAAAACTATCAAGTCTTGATTCTCGCAGGCGCGCCCTTACGCGCCCGCCGCCTAACAGACGAACTTACGGAAATCGGCTTCCCAATGACACAAATTTCAATCCAGCCCGGCGAAATTTCCGCCGGCTTTGAATATCCGCAACTTAAGTTCGCCATTATAAATTTTAGCGACCACGCAAGCACGAATGAGCCACGCCGAAGGCGCGCGCGCCGCGCCCCGAAAAAACGCGGCGCAATAATCGACAGCTTTACAGACCTAAATATCGGCGACTATGTCGTTCATGACGCGCAGGGCATCGGCATTTACAAAGGCATTGAAAAAATCCAAATTGACGGCTTTTTCCGCGACTATCTCAAGGTTGGTTATCGCGGCGAGGCCAATCTTTATGTCGCCATAAACCAAATGGACGCGCTGCAAAAATATATCGGCGGCGAGGGGGCAAAGCCCGCGCTTAGCAAATTGGGCGGCGAGGGCTGGCAGCGGGCGAAGTCCAAGGCGCGCGCCGCCGTGGAAGAAGTCGCAAAAGAGCTGGTGGAATTATATGCCACGCGCGAAAGCCTGCAAGGCCACGCCTTTGAGGCGGACACGGTTTGGCAGTCCGAATTTGAGGATTTGTTTATTTACGAGGAAACCGACGACCAACTTGTGGCAATTGAAGATGTTAAGCGGGATATGGAAGCGCCAAAGGTCATGGACAGGCTGATTTGCGGCGATGTGGGTTATGGCAAGACAGAGGTTGCGATTCGCGCGGCATTTAAGGCCGTTTGCGACCAAAAGCAGGTGGCCTTCCTATGTCCGACCACGATTTTGGCGCAGCAGCACTATAATACCTTTGTGCAGCGAATGAAGGACTATCCCATAAATATCCAAGTTGTAAGCCGTTTTCGTACGCCGAAGGAGGCGAAGCGGATTCTTGAGGACGTGAAGGCGGGGCGCGTGGACATTTTAATCGGCACGCATAGGCTGCTCTCGCAAGATGTGGAATTCAAGAGCTTAGGCCTAATTGTCGTGGACGAAGAACAACGCTTTGGCGTTATGCACAAGGAAAAGCTTCAGCAGAGTTTTCCGCAGGTGGATGTGATGACCCTGACGGCAACGCCAATTCCGCGCACCCTGCATATGTCGCTGGCGGGAATTCGCGATATGTCAATTCTAAATGAGCCGCCGCACGCGCGACAGCCCATTCAAACCTATGTTCTGGAATATTCGCCCGAAATGGTGCGTTCCGCCATTTTGCGCGAAATTAATCGCGGCGGGCAGGTCTATTATCTGCATAATCGCGTTCAAAATATTGCGGCCACGGCGGACAAAATTCAAAAATTGGTGCCCGAGGCGCAAATCGCCTTTGCGCATGGGCGAATGGGAGAGAGAGAGCTGGAAAATACCATGCTGGACTTTGTGGACGGCGCAATTGATGTGCTGGTTTGCACGACAATTGTCGAGAGCGGGCTGGACATACCGAATGTTAACACAATTATAATACAGGACGCGGACTTTTTGGGTCTGGCGCAACTTTATCAGCTGCGCGGGCGCGTTGGCCGCTCCGGCCGCTCCTCCTTCGCCTATCTAATGTACCGCAAGGACAAAGTTTTGACGGAAGTGGCTGAAAAACGCCTGCAAACCATTCGCGAATTTACAGAATTTGGGGCGGGCTTTAAAATTGCCATGCGGGATTTGGAGATTCGCGGGGCGGGAAATATGCTTGGAACAAGCCAGCATGGGCATATGGACGCTGTTGGATATGAAATGTATTGTAAATTGCTGGATTTGGCCGTGCGCGAGCTTCGCGGCATGGAAATTCCCAAAGATTTTGAAACGCTGATAGATTTGACGCTGGATGCTTTTATTCCCGCGGAATATATCCGCAGCGAGAATCAGCGGCTGGAAATTTACAAAAAGATTTCGCATATTGCAAGCGAGGCGGATTTTTATGATGTGCAGGAGGAAATGGAGGATAGATTCGGCACATTGCCGCCGTCGGCGCAGAATTTGCTGGACATTGCGCTGCTTAAGGCGCGCGCCCATGCGCTGGATATTCTTTCCATCAAACAGAGCGCAGGGAAGGTCGTCATGACCTTTAAGGCAGACGCAAAGGCAGACCCCATGGCAATTGCGCGCGCTGTGCAAGCCTCGGCCGGCCGCCTAAAATTCACCCTAAGCACCACGCCGCATCTAATCTACCGGACAAAAGAAAATGAGGATGTAATAACCCCGCTGTCTTCGATAATCTTGTCTTTGCTTTGAAAGTATTGACATTGTATAGTATAATGATGTATAATGTCAGTACAAATAATGAGGAGGTGCTGTAATGGCAAGCATTACCATTAGAGTGGACGAGGATATTAAGCGCGAGGCGGAAACCTTGTTTAGCAAGCTGGGGCTTAGCGTTTCGGGCGCGATTAATGTCTTTTTCCGTCAAGCGATTAGGGAGCAAGGTATACCCTTTGCAATCCACGCCAAAACCGCCGAGGAGAAGTATGACGAATATTTTAATCCCGCAAATATGAAAAGGCTAATGAACTCCATAGCGCAAGCAGAGCGGGGGGAGATTGTCGTAAAAACTCTGGCGGAATTGGAGGAGATGGCGGATGGTTGAAAATTTGGGCTTTTCCTTCGATGGCTGGGATGACTATGTTTATTGGCAGAATCAAGATAGGCGGACGTTAAAGAAAATAAACAAGCTTATAAAGGACATTTTTAGGAATGGCAACAGCGGAATTGGGCATCCCGAACCGCTTAAAGGCAATTTGTCGGGCAAATGGAGCAGAGAGATTGACGAGAAAAATCGGCTGATTTATCAGATATTTGACGATAAGGTTGTCATCTATCAATGTAGAGGGCATTATGACGACAAATAGGACTATTTTCGTGTATTTTCGTGCCTTTCGTGGTACAATCCTTTTAACCACGAAAAGCACGAAAAACGTCATTCCCGCGAAAGCGGGAATCCCCAGCAAATTCCCGGAGATTCCCGGCCAAGCCGGGAATGACCCTGCGGCCTTTAGGCCGCCCGTAGGGGCGACCGCCCTCGGTCGCCCTCTGGCGCGGCGCTTCGCGCCGGCTCTCATAACAAAGCCAGAGCGCAGCTCTGCGCCCGGCCGCGAAGCGGCATTGCGGCCTTTAGGCCGCCCGTATTCCAACGGACGCGGCAACAAACCCCGTCATTCCCGCGAAAGCGGGAATCCCCCGACTTGTCCGACCCTTCGGGACGGAATTATGAATTATGAATGATGAATTAAGTTCAAAAGCATGAAGTTTCGGGGTTTTCATTCATCATTCATAATTTCATCCACGGCTTCAGCCGTGGATGAATAAGCGGGGGATTCTCCATCAAGCTGGGAATGACCCTGCGGCCTTTAGGCCTCCCGTATTCCAACGGATGCTCCAACAACCCACGTCATTCCCGCGAAAGCGGGAATCCCCAGCCAATTCCCAGAGATTCCCGGCCAAGCCGGGAATGACGGCACGAAATAGGGGATTCCGCATCAAGCGCGGAATGGCGGCACAAGATATGGAATTCCCGGCCAAGCCGGGAATGGCCCTGCGGCCTTTAGGCCGCCCGTATTCCAACGGATGCTCCAACACCCCACGTCATTCCCGCGAAAGCGGGAATCCCCTGCCAATTCCCGGAGATTCCCGGCCAAACCGGGAATGACGGCACGAAATAGGGGGATTCCGCATCAAGCGCGGAATGGCGGCACAAGATATGGAATTCCCGGCCAAGCCGGGAATGACCCTGCGGCCTTTAGGTCGCCCGTAGGGGCGCCCGCCCTCGGTCGCCCTTCTGGCGCGGCGCTTCGCGCCGGCTCTCATAACAAGGCCAGAGCGTAGCTCTGCGCCCGGCCGCGAAGCGGCATCGCGGCCTTTAGGCCGCCCGTATTCCGACGGGCGCGGCTACAAACCTCGTCATTCCCGCGAAAGCGGGAATCTCCTGCCAATGTGGGGGGATTGCGGGTCAAGCCCGCAATGACGGCCAGCCGAAAAAACCCCACAGGCACAATGCCCACGGGGTTTTTCTAATTTCTAATTTCTAGTTTCTAGTATCTAGTTCCTAGTCCTGCGTATACGGCAATAACGCCATCTGCCTAGCTCGCTTAATTGCCACCGTCAGCTTTCTCTGCGCCTTTGCGCTGTTGCCCGTGATTCTTCTTGGCAGAATTTTGCCGCGCTCGGACATAAACTTTCTTAGGCGGCCAATATCTTTATAGTCGATATATGTGATTTTTTCGGCGGTAAACACGCAAACCTTCTTCTTCCTGCGCCCGCGCCTCCTTTGATGGTTCATCATATTCTCACTTCTCCTTTAAAATGGTAAATCATCGTCGCTTACATTATTATCAATCTCAAAAAACGAATCCCCCGGTGAAGCCGGTGGGGCTTGATTTTGTGGTTGGGCGGGCGGCCTCTGCTGTTGCTGAGGCTGGGCTTGGTTATAGCCCTGTCCGTCATAAGAGCTTCCGCCCTGCTGCCTGTTCTCGAAAGAGGCACGGCTTTCGGCGAAATATTGGTCGTCCAAAATAACCTCTGTAAACCATTGCCGCTGGCCCTGCTCATTGTCAAAGGTGCGAATTTGCAATCGCCCGCTAACAGCCACCATCTGCCCCTTTTTAAACCATTTTTCGGCAAATTCGGCGGATTTGCCGAAAGTAACGCAATTGATAAAATCGGCTTCGGGCTCGCCTTCGCGGCGAAAACGACGGTTAACCGCCAGGGTATAACGCGCAATCGCCAAAGGCTCTGCCGCGCTGGAATAGCGTATTTCGGGGTCTTTTGTCAGTCTTCCCATTAAAATAACCTTATTCATAGCGCGCCCCCCTAAACAATGTCGTCCCTGCGAATCATCATAAAACGCATTAAATTCTCTCTAATGCGCAGACGCTCCTCAAGAAGTGCCGGCATTTCGGGCGGAGCATCGATGTAAATAAAGCAATAAAAGCCCTCGTGCACCTTTTGGATTTCATAGGCCAGCCTGCGCTTGCCCCAATTGTCGATTTTGTCAACCACGCCGCCAAAGCGTTCAATAAGCTCCAAAATCAAGTCATGTTCGGCCTTAATGGCCTCTTCTTCCATATGAGGATGCAAAATTATCCCCAATTCATATTTGTGCATTAAGCACACCTCCTTTTGAGTCTGTCGTTTCGCTTGAAAACTGGCTGAAGCAAGCTAAAACGTCGACGCTTCACCGACGTTTTAGCGCAGTCTGAAGCCTAGTTTGAAACGAAACGACTATTTGCCCCCGCCCTTAGCGGGAGCAAGGATACGAAAAAGCATTATAACACAAAAGTAAGCGCTTGTCAAAGCTTTTTTTAAAGCTTTTTTCTTGCAAGGCTTGTCATTTTGTGTTATAATTTGTTTGTCCAACTGATGAAAGGAGGTGGGACTATGATGAATTATGTATCGGAGTGTTTAAAGGCTCTGTACAAGGTGGTGAAAGCCGGCAAAGCTGCCAAGTACATCCTTGACACACTAAAAACTTTGGTTGAGTGGTTAAAGCTCCTCTAAAGTTCAATGCCCCGGACTAGCCTCCGGGGCATTGTTTTGTCCAACTTAAAGTTGATGGAACTAGAATCAGATCGGAGTGCCGCACACTTTGTTCGGCTCAAAATTAGTATAGCCAAAATCAAAGTTTACACCACAAAGACATTATAGCACAATATACACCCCCTGTCAACGCCTCTTCCAAAAAAATTTCAAAAAATTTCGTTAAATATTTAACTTTTTCCCTACTACGAATTACCTCTTGACATACCCGCAAATTTGATGTATACTGGCTTTGTCCCTTTGTATTACTCCGCTCGTTACATCTTGCCCCATCTTACTTGTCTTTTTGCCGCATGGCTTCGTCAGCTCCTCCTTGCGTGCCCTTGGCACGCCGCGTCGTCGCTTCCTTGCCCTGCGACAAAAATCCTGCGCAATCTGGGTCAAGATATAACGGGCGGAGCAATAAATAAAAAATCTATTCTTTATTAATAGGAGGATATACATGGAAAAAATCAATTTGACAATCAATGGTATCGCCGTGGAAGCCATTAAGGGCGAAACCATCATGAAGGCCGCAGAGCGCGCCGGGATAAAAATCCCCAGACTCTGCTACACAGAAATGCACAACACAGGCGTTACAATTAAGCCCGTAACCTGCCGTGTTTGCGAAGTCGAAATTTCGGGCGGAAAAGTCATGGCCGCCTGCGTTGCCCCCGTAAAAGAGGGCCTGGAAGTACATACCAATTCAAAACTGGCCCTTGAAGCCCGCCGCGGCCGCCTTGAGGCCATTTTAGCCAATCACCCGCCGGATTGCTTAACTTGCGAAAGAAATCTGGCTTGCGAACTGCAAACTTTGGCCGTTGAAATGGGAATCAGAAAAATTCCTGCGGCGGCTGAAGATAAGCCCAAGTATGAAATTGACTGCTCGAATCCTTCTTTGGTTCGCGACCAAAATAAGTGCATTTTGTGCAGAAGATGTGATGCTGTTTGTTCTAAGGTTCAGGCCGTTAACGCTTTGGAATGCCAAGGCAAGGGCGCCGAAACCATGGTTAAAACCAAAACAGGCGCGCCCCTTGGCGACACGGGCTGTGTACTCTGCGGACTTTGCGCCGCCGTTTGCCCAACAGCCGCAATCGCCATCAAAGACGACACACAAAAGGCCTGGGATGCCCTGCATGACCCCGACAAATATGTCATCGTGCAAATTGCTCCCGCCGTTCGTTCCGGAATCGGCCAAATGTTTGGCTTGCAAGCCGGCGACGACTCTGTTGGCAGGTTAAACGCCGCCCTCAGAAGGCTGGGCTTTGACAAAGTGTTGAATACAAACTTCGCCGCCGACCTTACAATTATGGAAGAAGGCACGGAGCTTATTAAGCGCGTAACCAAAGGCGGCGTTTTGCCCATGATTACAAGCTGCTGCCCCGGTTGGGTTAAATTTGCCGAGCATAAATATCCCGACCTGCTTCCGCATCTTTCCAGCTGTAAATCTCCACAGCAAATGTTTGGCGCGGTTGCTAAAACATGGTTGCCAACCAAGCTTGCCATTGACCCGTCAAGAATTTTCTCCGTGTCCATCATGCCCTGTACGGCCAAAAAATACGAGGCTCAGCGCGAAGAAATGGCCGGCGACATTGATGTGGTTCTCACCACGCAAGAAATCGGCAAAATGATTAAAGAAGCCGCCATTGACTTTGTGAATCTTCCCGATGAGGAATTTGACCAAATGATGGGCGAAGAGTCCGGCGCGGGCGCAATCTTTGGCGTAACGGGCGGCGTTTGTGAAGCGGCTTTGCGTACGGTTTATGAAATCGTAAACCAAAAGAAGCTTGAAAATGTCGAATTCATTCCTTTAAGAGGCTTTGAAGGAAGCTATATTAAGGAAGCCACCGTTGACCTTAATGTCGGCGAAGGCGGCGCGCCCGCTCCCGTAAAAGTCGCTGTTTCTCACGAGTTGAGAAATGCCGCGAAGCTTATGGAGCAAATTCGTGCGGGCGAATCGCCATATACCTTTATTGAGATTATGGCCTGTCCCGGCGGCTGTGTAAACGGCGGCGGCCAGCCCTATTGCGCCTCCTCTGTCGACACAATTAACAAGCGTTCAAGCACACTTTACAACTCTGACAAGCATAATATCATCCGCCGCTCTCACGACAACGAAGAAGTCAAAAAACTCTATGACGACTACCTGGGCGAGCCCTATTACGGCGAAAAGGCCTATGAGCTCCTCCACACCAAATATAAGTCCAAGCCTGTACAAGAATAATCCCCCTCCCAAAAACCGACCCTGTTTCGTGGGTCGGTTTTTTTCTTGCAATTTGAAATTGAATGTGTTAGTATATAGGAAAGGGGGGTGATGGAATCAAAAAGTTAAGAGTGTACTTAGATAATTGCTGCTACAACAGACCTTTCGATGACCAAAGTCAAACTCGCATAAATCTTGAAACAATCGCAAAATTATCCATACAAAAATTGATTATCGATAATACGATAGAGATGGTTTGGTCGGATGTTTTAGCCATGGAAAACCACGATAATCCTCACCACGAACGCAAGCTGGCTATCACCGATTTTTCTGATTATATGGCTTATTATGTCGAAGTTGATGATACTGTTGTTGCTAAATCCTCAAAAATTTTGGCGACAGGTATAAAGAAGGTTGACGCTCTGCACCTTGCCTGCGCCGTAGTTGCAGGCTGCGACTATTTTATAACCTGCGATGATAGAATACTCAAATATAATGGCCGGGATATACACGTTGTTAATCCAATCGGCTTTATAGAAATTCGGAAAGGACGTGAAGACCATGACGGACGCGATTTTGCTTAATACGGGGATGAGGACTCTTATAGAAAGGCTTGGCAATGTGGATGCCGAAAAGTTCATTTCTTTGATAATCAAAGAACCGCCTTTCGACTATGTGAAGTGGCGGCAGGATTTATATGAGGACATGACAATAGAAGAAATCGCACAAAGGGCGAAGCAAATCGGCAGACGTTAAGCGTACGGCCGATTTTTTTCGTCATTTCCACAAACCGTCATTCCGCGCTTGACGCGGAATCCCCTGCTATTTGTGGCGTCTGCAAAGCACGAGGAGATTCCCGCTTTCGCGGGAATGACGGAATGGGCGCGTCTGCCTTTGGCTTGCGTTTTGCCAACAAGCTCGCTAGAGTTTCCGTCATTCCGCGCTTGACGCGGAATCCCCTGCGCGAAGGTAGGGGATTCCCGCTTTCGCGGGAATGACGGTGCTTACTCGCGGGGATGACAGGGCTATAATTTGGTTATCAGCAAATAGACTTAATGGCTAATAATTTTCTGCCTGAAATTTTATGAAAATTTCCAAATTTTTTTAACTTTTTTTGATTAGCAGCAATTATAATTATTGGCTGGTAATTGTTGTGGAAAAGTTGTGAAATTAGGGTTCATGAGATTTTGACTTTCCACATTCGACAATTAATTCCCCGCCGCAAACCCAAATTTTTGGTTGACAAATGCGGATTATATGTTACAATGATACAGGTAACTTATTCACAATTTTTATCAATAACTTGATGCAAACGTAAAGGGGGTATTAAAGCTTTATGAGCAAGATTTTTAAAAGGTTTTCGAGCAAAATTAAGGCCGTGATAGCCTGGGTATTGCTGCTGGCAATGGTGTCGGAAGCTCCCATGGCTTTACTCGCCGCCCCGCTCGATAATTTTAACCCGATAATCGGGGCACAAACAGCCGACGAATTCGGCTTTTTTGACGACTTTTACGACGATTATTACGGCGATTATTACTTGGAAGACGAAGACCAACCCGAATTTTACGAGGATTGGTATGGAATAGATGAAGACGAGAGAATGGCGGCATATCCGGGCGAGGAAACCGCCAATCCCGAAGAAACTCCGCCTGTGCGTATGACTGATGCAGAAATCCTCGAATTTGCGCTTGCCCCACTTTCGGCGACTGCGCATGAAATAGGCAACTACGTACAATTGCAAGCCTTCCTAGACGGCACATTAGGTGAAAACCACGACCACTTCAGGCTAACCGAAGACATAAACATGACAGGCCAAACCCCCACCCAAGGCCGCCCGGGAGAGTTCACCGGAATTTTTGACGGCGGCGGCAACACAATAACAGGCTTGCAATTGCGCCCCGTTGCTGAGCCGGGCTTAGTGGGAATAGGCTTCGTTCGGCAAGCAGGCCATGGCGCGGTAATCCGCAATCTCAATTTTTATGGCGCAAGCTGGCTTGATGAGATAACCGGCGCAAATTGGATAAACACAACCACCGGAGTAGGCATAGCAGTCGGCCGCACAGCCGCCCTGCCGCGCGACGGCAATCGGCAACCAATCGCCACAATAACCATAGACAATGTGCGACTTAACGGCCACACGCTTATGCGCCAAAACAGGGCAACAGCCGCGAATGTCCTGCCCAATATGCGAATCGGCGGCCTTGCCGGCGATGTCAGCCTTAACACCGTCTTGAATATCATCGACATACGCATACAAAATTTAGATATTCATTCCCAAACGGGCCAAATCCGCGCCGCGGGCGGCGTTGTCGGCCATGTGAACGGCGGCACGTTAAACCTTATAACAAGGCGCGCGGGTCATATTAACGCCATTGGCGTAACCACGCGCGGCGGCGGCGACACCAATTTGGTAAATAATGCCCATCGCGCAGGCGGCGTATTGGGCTTTTTGCAAACCGGCCATGCCTTCATTGAGGATGTAACAATTACAGAAAACTCCTCCATACACGCCATAAGCATGGCGGGCGGCATTGTCGGCGGTTCGGAACATATTGGTTCTGTAACAATTCGCAATGCCATAAACGATGCGACTTTTGTTTCCGTTACGGCAAGGGGTACGGCGCATGACGGCCGCGTTGGCGGCATATTTGGGCGCGCCAGAAATACCGTTGTCATAACAAATACCGTAAATAACGCAAGGGTTCAACAACATAATTTTGAAAATTGGAATAGTGCTTTGGGCGGAATTATCGGCTATACGGGTCCCGCCTCTTTTGTAACCATTGAATATACCGAAAATATGGGTCAAGTTCTCCATAATGCCGGCACAAATGCCAATCTTGGCGGAATTATCGGACGAAGCCGCGGCCGCGTAACCATAAACCGCAGTTCAAACCACGGCCATATAAACAAAACGGCCGGCACGGGCGCAAATGTCCGCGTTGGCGGAATTATCGGCCTGGGGCAATTAAATGGCTTTATGAATATAACCGATACATACAACAGAGGCCAAATTAGCACCACAGGCGACATTACGGGCGGCATTATCGGCGATTTGTGGGCAGGCGGCCGCGCTGTGGCCACATTGCGCAATGTGCGCAATTACAATCATCCCGACTTTGTTGGCTCGCCCGGAAATACCATCACAGGCGCGCGCCAAGCGGGCGGAATTGTCGGCTGGGCGCGCTCTCCCAATATGATTATAGACGGCGCGTTTAACGAACGCCCCATTGCCGTAACCGCCACAGGATTCACAACACATAATCCGTCAAGCGCGGGCGGCATTGTCGGGCGCGCGGGCGGCTCCGGTCTGACTATACGCAATGCAGAAAATCGCGGCGATATTATGCCGACAGGCACGCCCGCCACAAGAACAGACGGCGGCGGCATTGTGTCCCACTCTAATGCATGGGGTCTTACAATTGAAAATTCTGTAAACTATGGCCATATAAGGGCGAATTATCGCGTGGGGGGTATTCTTGCCTATGCCATCGGCAATAATGCAACCCTTTCCAATGTAATGAATCATGGCCGCGTAGAAGGCACATCCCACGCGAATATAAACGCGGGCGGAATTGTCGCCAGAAGCGAAAGGCATAATTTGTTAATTAGAAATGCAGGAAATACAGGGCATGTAAGCGTGCTTTCAGGCACAAACAATAATGCGCACAACGGCGTTGGCGGAATTGTCGGCCATTCGCGCGCGCACAATTTAATTATCGAAAGCAGCTTTAACCAAGGCTTTATTGAAGGGGCAAATGCCACAGGCGGCATTGTCGGGCGTAATCAAGCGGGAAGCTTGATAATTCGCGATGTTTACAATACGGGAACGGTGCATGGCTTTGTTGTGCGAAGCGGTAACGGAATTTTGGGCCGTCGCGTTTCCGGAAATGTACACATTGCACGGACATGGGTTTCCGCCAATGTTCGCGGCTATTCCGTTGCGACTTTCGAGCGCAGCGGAGACCTTTTGCAGCGCGCAACAAATCACAATTTATCCTGGCATATGACCGTGGGCATTACTTTTGACCAGGTTTATGTAGATTTATCGACGGTTAGTGCGGCCAGCCCCGGTGATTTTGTTGATTCCGGGCTTAATCATCACTCCCGCTGCCAAACCCGCCGCCACGATGCCGATGCCAGACAGAACCGCTCCGGCAGAATTATCGGCGTAACCACGGAATTGTTAACAAGCGGACTTTTGCCGGGGATTAACAGCGGCGTTTGGATGACGGGTATTCACGGCGTTGAAACCCATATTCAAAGCACCTTCCCATATTTTACATGGCAAGTTCCCACTCCGGAGGGGCAACAACAGCCACAGCAGCAAAGCTCCTTCTTTAATCATATAAGACTGACGGGCGAGGACTTTGACCCCGATAATCCCGAAGACCGCCGCTATGTATTAATGGACTTAGACCGCCAAGGCTCAACCCAGGTTACTTTCCACGGCGTGGCTTTGCATGGCGCAAGGGTTTTCCATCCCTATTTGCCCTCGTCTGCGGGGAATTTCCCCGAAATTGGCGGGGGAACAAGCAATTTAACGCCTTTTGTGCGGGGAACTGCTGCGGCGGCACTGCCCGCCTCTATAGGTCTAATAAGCCCGAACCATGTTATAGCCTTTGAAACAGGGCCTTTGCCCGACCGTTTCATTATTCGGGCGTATGATTCGGAATCCGGGGAATATATCATAGACCATATTGAATTCGATTTTGGCACCGGCTTTGATAATTTTGATATGTTCATGCCGGGCTTTGCGCCGATTCCGCTTACGGGCGATAGGAATCCGGATGGTATTCCGTATGCGCAGGATAATCCGGGTATGCTTATCATCCAAAATGCGTTGGATATTCCGCAGGAAACGCGTTTGAATTTTACCGTAAATGCGCTTGGCTATACTCCGTCAGTCCAGAATAATATTCAGATTGTAAGCGGAGCAACCCACAGCGTGGCAATGACGCGCGAACCTTTTGAGGTTAGGGTTTGGGTTCGCGATTTTCTGCCCGAAAATGAGAATGTGATTGATGATGCGCTTGGCCCTGTTGTGGCTAACGCGTCGTTAAGCCGAATTAGGCCTCCCGCACCGGACAGAACAAATATACCTCCCGAAGCTAACCACTCCTTCGACATGGATGATGCCATGATTGGCGATAATCTCGAAGCTAGAGCGCATTTGCGCAGCCATGAGGACAGAACCCTTGCCACGCGCGATTTGGTCTGGCGCGGCGGCAATTGGGAGCTGGATATTTTTGCCCAACATATAGGCTTTGGGCCTATTCGGATAAATTTTGTAACGGAAGAGCTTAATGCTGATGGGGAAGTCATAACCCGTCCTGTCGACACTCGCGGGCTTTCTCAAGACCGCGTACTCATTTACAATTTTTACAATAACCCTGACCCCGCACCATTGCGCCGTGCGAATTTTCCCTTAAGCCCATGGGGCATTAATATGGGCTTAGACGGCGATATATCCGCTTTGGCCACTTTTGACATTATAACCCCCGATGATGTATATCCGCAACGCTGGCAACATCAATACAACCTTGCAATAGCAGACTTCATAGAATTTGACGAATTAGGGCGGCCTATTACGAACGAGCCTATAACCATAGTCTTACACCCCATTCAAGAATTTGACGCGCAGGTCATTTGGACAATTGGGGGGCATCGCCTGCCCGTAACCGGTGTCGATCATTTTTGGCATAATCCCGACCCGACAGAAGAAGTCGAAGACGGAGAAATTCCCCAAATCGGCCTAATACCGGGCGGCATAAACGGCCGCTTTGAAGTGCCAACCCGCCCGCTGCTTAACGAGTTTAGAATTGAAGCCCCCGGCTTCGGCACAACCACGCGCATTATGCCCCGCGACGAAGTCGAGGCGCAGCTTGAAATTGACAGGGAAAGCGGCGACAGCTATGTAGAGCTGGAAGTCTTCCGCGCCCTGCCGGGCAGGCAATCTTTGGACGGATTTGTCCTTTGCG
>JAITMQ010000169.1 GCA_031277225.1 Clostridiales bacterium
GGGGCTTAAATGTATTGTGGTGCAGGAGGCCTATGACGGTAAGCGCGTCGGGCAGCCCGAAATCCTTGAAAAAACGCGGAAATGCGAGGCTTTTGGGGCGGAAGTTATTCAAATGAGCGTCGGGCCGGAGCTTTTTTATAAATTTTTGGCAATTTTGGAAGAAACAGGCTATTTTTCGGCAAGCCTCTACTCGCCCTTCGGTATAGCCGGCGTTGAAACTTTGGGCGTGGAAATTGCGCGGCAAATTCGCGGAATGACGGGGCGCGACCCCGATATGGTCGTCGTTACCCATGCCGGTGGCGGCAATTTGACGGGCACGGCACGCGGGCTTATTCGCGAAAATTGCGCGGCGGAAATTGTGGCCGCGTCCGTAAATCTCAAAGGCCTGCATATGGCAAGCGACGCGCATTTTAACCGTAAATCCTTTACGACGGGGCATACGGGCTTTGGAATCCCCTTCACGACCTGGCCCGACCGTAGCGATATGCCGCGCTCGGCGGCGCGGCCGCTGCGTTATATGACTCGTTAGGTAACCGTCAGCCAGGGCGAGGTTTTTTATATGACGGAGGTGTTGGCCGCTCTGGAGGGCCTGGAGCGCGGGCCTGCGGGCAATACGTCGCTGGCGGCGGCCTTTGCGCTGGCGCAAAAAATGCCGCAGGACAATATCATCGTTGTGCAGGAAACCGAATATACCGGCGCGGGTAAACATATCGCCTCGCAGCTGTCTTTTGCGCGGCAAAATGGCATAAACGTGCTATTTGGCGACCCTAAAGACGAAGTGGCGGGCAAAAATATCATCCTGCCCAAATGTCCAAGCCTAATCGCGCCCGCAGACATTGATATGAACTATCTAAGAAAATCCCTAATCCGCAACCATCTACAGCGGCTGGAGGGCAGAGTGCCGACCGAGGCGGATAAGCAGTTTTTGGCGGATGAAACGGGAGGGCATATTCAATTATCATGAACTTCTACACAAAGAGCACTTGCCAAGCAAGCCGCTCTTTGCTATAATTGACTTATGGCATATCTTGAGGAGGATAGCATGAAAGAATTTTATATTGAAAATCGCCGCAAATTCGGCGAAATTATGGTTAATGGCAGTATTTTGGTGATTTATGCGGGCGCGGCCCCCGTCAAAAGGGGCGACGAATTTTACGAATATGCGCCCCAGCGCAACTTTTTGTATATGACGGGAATTGAGCGTCCGTCCCTGGTTTTCACAATGAAAAAGAATTTTAAGGGCGAGGTTTCAAGCCGCCTTTATATCGAGCGTTTCGATGAAACCTATGCAAAATGGGAGGGCGCGCCCATAAACAAAGAGGCGGCCACGGAAATTTCCGGCATTGACACATTTTCCTATTTGGACGAATTGGACGGGCATTTGGCCAAAACCTTGGTGCGCGAGCGTTTCACAATGGTCTATTTAGACTTGGAAAACCGCAGTTTTCACGCACCAAACACGCCCGAGTTGGACTTGGCGGCGCGCCTTCGCGAAAAATTCCCCGCCGTGGGGCTAACCAATGCGCATCCGCTTTTTGGCGGCCTGCGCCTGATTAAGGCCGCAAATGAAATTATGCAGATTCAAAAGGCCGCAGACATCACGGGGCAGGGCTTTTACGCCTTTTTGGACAATGTTCGCCCCGGCATGATGGAATATGAGCTGGAGGCGTTTTGGGAATATATTTGCAAGAAAAACGGCGCAAAAAAGGCGTTTAGCACCATAATGGCAAGCGGCAAAAACGCCACGGTTTTGCATTATCGCGACAATGCGAGCGAAATCAAGGATGGCGACTTGGTTCTTGTAGATTTTGGCGGGCAAATTAATTGGTATTGCGCGGATTTAAGCCGCACATTCCCCGCAAACGGCAAATTTACGCCGCGCCAGCGTCAAATTTATGATATTGTGCTGGAGGCGGGCAAGAGGGTGATTGCCATGGTTAAGCCCGGCGTGAAATTCTCCGACCTCAACGAGGCCGTTAAAAAGTTTTATGCCGAAGAATTGACCAAAATCGGCTTGATTTCCGAAGAAAAAGATGTTGCAAAATATTATTATCACGGGGTTTCGCATATGCTGGGCCTTGAAACCCATGATGTCGGCGCGGGTTCGACCTCGACGGACGGCGAACTTCTGCTGGCCCCCGGTATGGTTATCACCGTCGAACCGGGCCTGTATATCGAGGAAGAGGCAATCGGCATCCGCATAGAGGACAATGTTCTTGTAACCGCGACGGGCAGCGAAGTTCTGACCAAGGACATCATCAAGGAGGCTACCGATATTGAGGAATATATGCTGCGTAGGGGCGGCGCCCTCGGTCGCCCGAGTTAAGGCATCATGGACTTTAAAGAATCCGATATGTATGCCCCGATTAAGGCGTTTTTTGAGGGCTTGGGCTATGAGGTTAAGGGCGAGGTTCGCGGGATGGACGCGGCCTTGCTTAAGGACGGGATTTTGTCGGCCGTTGAAATGAAGAAGTCGTTTAATATGAGCTTGATTTATCAGGCCTTAAGGCGGCAGGGGGCGGCGAGTGCCGTATTTGTGGCCATTCCACGCGCGGTTTTTATGCGCAAACGAGGGCCAATTTTGCATATTTGTGAAAGGCTGAATTTGGGGCTTATCACCGTGGCCATGGACAGCCCCATGCGCCTCGTTGAAGCCCATATTTTGCCAAATATGCCCAAGGGGCGCAATACCAAGGCCTCGCGGGCGGTTCTTGCGGAATTTAACGGGCGGAATTTTGGCGACAATATCGGCGGAACGGGCGGCGTTAAGCTGATTACGGCGCATAAAGAACGCTCGTTGCAAATCGCCTGCGCTTTAGAGCGGGCGCAAAATGCTGCGCCTGCCGCCCTGGTGCGCGATTTTGTCTGCCACGAAAGTGCGGGGCAGATTCTTAGGATTAATACTTATGGTTGGTTTGAAAAAGTCGACAGGGGCATCTACGCACTATCCGAAGCAGGCCGCGATGCCCTAAAAAACCCGGCTTTTGCCCATATCGTCGACTTCTACAAGTCGCAAAAGTAGTGCCGACTAAAGTCGGCTAAAGTAACGCTTGCAAAGCGTGGCAACTGCTCGGTTTGTCGGCCTTGGGCCGTTCGGCCCGGGGATGCCCACCCCCGAAACAGACTGACGGCTTAAGCGGCTAGACCCCGCCCTGCATCCCCGGGCCGAACTGTTGCTTTGCGTTGGTTTGAGGTTGCTTGTGCGGGGTTTGTTGGCGGTAATTATTGAGGGTTCCCGCTTTCGCGGGAATGACGTAATGGGCGCGTTCGTCATTGGCTTGCGCTTTGCCGACAAGCCCGCTAGAGCTTCCGTCATTCCGCGCTTGACGTGGAATCCCCCCTGTTGCGCGCGAAGCGCGCAACAATCATCCGAACACACGACAAATAACTAGATACTAAGCTTAAATTCCAGCACTATCGGCAGCCAGAAAATGTCGGCTTGTTGTTGCACGGCATAAGGGCGCGCGCCCGCACAAGGGCGGCCTAAAGGCCGCCCTTGTGCCGAGGTTTGTTGGCGGTAGTTTGCGCGAGGGGATTCCCGCTTTCGCGGGAATGACGGGGTCTAGGCTTAAATCCCGGCACTATCGGCCGCCAGAAAATGTCGGCTTGTTGTTGCACAGCATAAGGGCGCGCGCCGAATGGGGTGGTCCGCAGCAGAGCTGACGGACTAAAGGTGGGCGGGACTGATGGCGCGCGCCCGCAAGGGCGGCCCTTAGGCCGCCCCGGAAAGGAGTTCTCATGTATAACCGCAGAAAGTCAAAAATTGTAAAAGTGGGTGCGGTGGCGATTGGTGGGGGTTTTCCTGTCAGCATCGAATCTATGACCAATACTAAAACCGCCGACGTGGCCGCGACTGTGGCGCAAATTCGGCGGCTGGCCGAGGCGGGCTGCGAAATTGTGCGGATTACGGTGAATAATCCTGCCGCCGCCGAGGGTTTTCGCCAAATTCGGCGGCAAATCGACATCGCCTTGCCCTTGGTGGCCGACATTCATTTTGACCACAATATGGCATTGGCGGCAATTGATGCGGGTGCCGACAAAATTCGCATAAATCCCGGAAATATAGGTTCGGCGGAGCGTTTGGCGCAGGTTGCCCGCACCGCCAAAAAGCGCGGGATTCCCATTCGTGTGGGGGTTAATGCGGGTTCGCTTGAGCAGGGCCTGATTGACAAATTCGGCGGCGTAACCGCGCAAGGCCTCGCGGAATCGGCTCTGCGCAATGTGCGCCTGCTGGAAAGCCTTGACTTTGGGGACATTATAATTTCGATGAAGGCGTCGAATATCCCGATGACGCTTGAGGCGCACGAAATTCTTGCGCCGCAGGTGGAATATCCCCTGCATATCGGCATTACCGAGGCGGGCACGCTTCATAGCGGCACAATTAAGTCCGTTGCGGGGCTGGCCTCCCTTCTGACGCGCGGAATTGGCGACACTCTGCGCATTTCCCTAACCGCCGACCCCGTCGAGGAGGTTAAGCTGGCCAAAGAGATGCTGCAAGCCCTGCGTTTGCGCGTTTTTGGCCCGGAAATTATTTCCTGCCCCACTTGCGGGCGCACGGAAATTGACCTGATACCGCTTGTCAACGAGGTTACGGCGCGCATTGGGCATATTAAAACGCCCATAACCATTGCGATTATGGGCTGTGCGGTGAATGGGCCGGGCGAGGCGCGGCAGGCCGACATTGGCATTGCGGCGGGGAAAGGCGAGGGGTTGCTGTTCAAAAAGGGGGAAATTGTCCGCAAAATCCCCGAAGCGGAATTGGCGGATGCGCTGGTTTTGGAAATTGAAAAAATTGTTGAAACTTTCAGTAGACTGTGATATAATTGTGAAAAGGCAATTTAATAATGCAGGGCGGTTGGTAAATCCTCTCAAGGGGGGTGATACCATGTCTACATACGAAATTCTGGTCATAGTGTTTCTTGCCACGGGCTTTCTCCTGGCAGTAATCAGGCTGGTGTACGATATGACGAAAGACAAAAAATAGCCGCCCTCGCCAAAGTTGCGGCTATTTACACTCCGTTCCAAACCTCAATGCCAATCGCCCTTGCGATTGCCTTTTAATTATCATAGCACAGATTTGCAAAAAAGTCAAGCAAAATTTTGAGGTGAAATATGAGTAAAAAATTTTCGCATGTATTTGATAAATTGAATTTGCCGTCGGAATTGGGCGCGGGGCTTTCTGCGGCCGAAGTCGAGGGCATTTCTTATTTTTCCGGCGAAAAAATTGTTGAAACTTTTAGCCGATTGTGATATAATGCCTTATGGCAATTTAAAAATGCAGTTGAGCGGTTGGTAGAACCTCATAAAGGGGGTGATACCATGAGTATGTCTACATATGAAATCCTGGTCGTGATTTTTCTCGCCTTGACTTTCCTCATGGCGGTGATTCGGCTGGTATACGACATGACCACAGGCAGAAAATAACCGCTCCCCATCACAGTAGCGGTTATTAAATATTCATACATCAATCCATAGCGCCAACCGCTCTCTGCGATTGCCTTTTAATCATCATAGCACAGATTCCTAGAAAAGTCAAGCAAAATTTTGAGGTGAAATATGAATAGAAGATTTTCGCATGTATTTGATAAATTGAATTTGCCGTCGGAATTGGGCGCGGGGCTTTCCGCGGCCGAAGTCGAGGGCATTTCTTATTTTTCCCGCGACAAAAAGCTCGAAATTCGGCTTCTCCTAGATGGCGCGGCCGATATTGCCAGCCTTGAATCGGCAATGCTAAGCCGCCTTAACATGCTTTCCGGCCTAAAAATAATTCCCGTCGCCAAGTCCAAACCCGCGCCACCACAGACTCCGAAATTGGTTCCAAAAAAAATCCAACAAGTAGCGGGAGATTCAAAGCCGCTTAGTTCCGAATTTTACGAAGACGACGAGGTCATCGTTCAAGGCCGCATTTTCCGCCTTGACAGCCGCGAGGTTAGGGGCGGCAAAATGATGTATATCATGGAAATGAGCGACGGCACGGGCTCAATTACTGCCAAATATTTCTTGGACAAGGCAAAAGCCAAGGATTTTAGCGATTTGATTCGCAAGGAGGCCGTGGTGAAAATTGCGGGCAAGGTGGCCTATGATAAATTTACGAATGACTTGAATATTATGGTAAATCGCTTGGGCGAGGGGCATTTGCCGCAGGAATCGCGTTTGGACGAGGCCGCCGAAAAACGCGTGGAATTGCATTTACATACCAATATGTCCCAATTGGACGGCATAACCCCCGCCGCCGAATATATCAAAAAGGCCGCCGCTTGGGGGCATAAGGCCATCGCCATAACCGACCACGGCGTGGTTCAGTCCTTTCCCGATGCCATGGTTGCCGCCGAAAAGGCCGGAATTAAGGCGATTTATGGCATGGAGGCCTATCTTGTTGACGATATGGCAATTTCCATTGCCGGCCGCCCCAAAAACGCCAAATTATCCGACGATTTTGTTATTTTCGACATTGAAACAACGGGTCTGAATCGCGAGGCCTGCACGATTATAGAGATTGGCGCGGTGAAAATGCGCGATGGACAAATTGGCGAGCGTTTCCACTCCTTTGTTGACCCTAAAATTGACCTGCCTGCGAAAATTACGGAAATTACGAGCATTACGGATGAAATGTTGGCCGGCCAACCCACTCTGCACAAGGTTTTGCCCGAATTTCTGGACTTTGTGGGCGAGGCCATCTTGGTTGCGCACAATGCCGACTTTGACATGGGCTTTTTAGAGCATTTGGGCAAGGAATTGGGCTATGCGGTCGATAATCCCTATCTTTGCACGCTTCAGCTTTCCCGCGCGCTAAATCCGGGGCTGGCGCGCCATGGGCTGGCCGCCATGGCCAAACATCACAATGTAACGCTGGAAAATCACCATCGCGCCTGCGACGACGCGGCCGCCCTTGCCGAAATTTTTGCGCAGCAAATTGTGATACTAAAACAGCGGGATATTAAGACTTTGGACATGATAAACCTGCGCTATTCCAAGGAAATTGACGTCAAGACCCTGCGCCCGAAACATGCCACAATTCTTGTGAAAAATCAGACGGGAATGCGCAATCTCTATGAATTGGTGTCGATTTCGCATTTAGAATATTTTTCCAGATACCCGCGAATTCCGAAAAGCCGCCTGGCCGACCTGCGCGAAGGCCTAATTTTGGGCACGGCCTGCGAGCAAGGCGAACTTTACACAGCCCTGCGCGAAAATCGCCCCATTGAGCAAATCGAGGAAATTGCCCATTTTTACGACTATTTTGAGATTCATCCGATTGGGAATAATATGCATTTATTGCGCCAAGGCGAATTTGAAACCGAAAGTCAGCTTGAGGATATAAACAAAAAGATTGTCGAATATGGCGAAATGTATAATAAGCCCGTGATTGCGGCGGGAGATGTGCATTTTATGGAGCCGGACGATGCAATCTATCGCACCATAATTCAGACGGGAAATGGCTTTAAAGACGCGGATAATCAAGCCCCGCTGTATTTTCGCACCACGGACGATATGCTGGCAGAATTTGCCTATTTGGGCGAGGACAAGGCCTTTGAGGTTGTGGTAAAAAATACCAATGAGCTGGCCGACAGCATTGACGACGGCATCCGCCCCATCCCAAAGGGCAGTTTTCCGCCAATTATCGAGGGTTCGGACAAGGAGCTTGAGAGCATGGTTTGGGGGCGCGCCCATGAAATTTATGGAAATCCCCTGCCGCCAATCGTTGAAAACCGCATAAACAAGGAACTTTCCGCCATTATCAAAAATGGCTTCGCCGTGCTGTATATTATCGCGCAAAAGCTCGTTAGGCAGTCCATGGATGATGGCTATCTCGTGGGCTCGCGCGGGTCAATCGGCTCCAGTCTGGTGGCCACAATGGCCGGAATTACCGAGGTTAATCCGCTTGCGCCGCATTATTCCTGCGCGCATTGCCGCTACAGCGATTTTGATTCCGAAGTCGTGCGCCGCTTCGCCGGAGCTTCCGGTTGCGATATGCCCGACAAAAATTGCCCAAATTGCGCAATTCCGCTGACAAAAGAGGGTCATTCCATTCCTTTTGAGACATTTTTGGGCTTTGACGGCGACAAAGAACCCGATATTGACTTGAATTTTTCGGGCGAATATCAGGCGCGGGCGCATGGCTATGCCGAGGAACTTTTGGGCACGGGCTATGTTTTTAAGGCCGGCACAATCTCCACAATTGCGAATAAAACGGCATTTGGCTATGTCAAGAAATATTTGGAAGGCAAAAATCTCATAGAGCGCAAGGCGGAGCTTAACCGACTGGCGGCGGGCTGTGAGGGCATTAAGCGCACAACGGGGCAGCATCCCGGCGGGCTTATGGTTGTGCCCAAAGGCCGCACAATCTACGAATTTACGCCAATTCAACGCCCCGCCAATGACCAAAAGTCGGATGTAATTACTACACATTTTGATTATCATTCCATTAGCAATAATCTCTTCAAGCTAGACCTTCTGGGTCATGATGTGCCAACAATCCTTAAAATGTTACATGATTTTACAAAAATTGACCCCATGAGTGTGGATTTAGGCGACAAAGACACATTGTCGCTTTTTGGCAGTACGAAAAAACTCGGCGTGAATGAGCGCGAAATCAACAATAAGACGGGTTCGCTCGGCCTGCCGGAATTTGGCACAAGCTTTGTTCGTGAAATGCTGGCGGAGGCCGGGCCCAAAAGTTTTGCCGATTTGGTGCGAATTTCGGGGCTTTCGCATGGCACGAATGTTTGGCTTAACAATGGCGCGGAACTCATTCGACAAAAAGTTGCAACCCTGCAGGAAATTATTTCCACGCGTGATGATATAATGCTATATTTGATTTCCAAAGGAATTGCCGAAAAGGACGCTTTTAATATTACCGAGCAGGTTCGCCGCGGGCGTGGCGTTACGGACGAGGAGGAGGCCATTATGCTGGCGGCGGGCGTGCCGCGCTGGTATATCGAATCTTGCCGAAAAATTGCCTATATGTTCCCAAAAGGCCATGCCGTGGCCTATGTTATGATGGCCGTGCGCATTGCTTTTTACAAAATTCACCATGCCATGGCCTTTTATGCCGCCGCCTTTTCCGTGAAGTCCGACGAATTCAATTATGAAATTATGTGCAAGGGGCAGGAGCGCGTAAAGGCGGAAATTCGTCGAATTTTGGCGCTTGGCAAGGATGCCACGCAAAAGGAAGAAAAATCCATAACCCTGCTGGAGCTGGTTAACGAAATGTATGCGCGTGGCCTAAATTTCGCGCCGCTAAACCTCTACACCTCCTCCGCCGACAAATTTATAATCACCGAAAACGGCTTAATGCCGCCGCTTTGTTCGGTTGCGGGGCTTGGCGATGCCGTGGCGCAACTTATAGTAGAAGCCCGCGAAGACGGCGAATTCTTCTCAATAGAAGACCTAAAAAACCGCACAAAAGTCAATAAAAATGTCGTACAACTGCTAAAAGACAATGGCGTGCTGGACGGAATCCCGGAAACGGAGCAGCTGACCCTGTTCTAGGGTCTAGTTGCTCCTACTCCCGGGTTTAATCGCCGGTAGCTTATTTTCTTTACAAAGCGGGCAATCCCCCGGTTCATAGGATTCAATGGCCGTTGTATAGGCCGCGACCTTCTTTACGCCAAAATCCACAGCCCCGCCGCTGCGGTCAACCAGCAGAGCGATGCCGACAACCTCGCCGCCCGCCGCGCGCACAACTTCCATAACCTCCCGAACGCTTCCGCCCGTGGTTACAACATCTTCGCAGACCAAAACCCGCGCCCCCCTCGGAATTTCAAAGCCTCGGCGCAGGGTCATTTTGCCCTGCTCGCGCTCGCAAAAAATGGCTCTGCAATCCAGATGTCGCGCCAATTCATAGCCCAGCACAATTGCCCCCACGGCCGGCGAAACTACCAAATCCACATCGTCGTCTTCAAAGGCTTCGGCCAAATCTTCGGCAATATCTTCCGTATGCTCCGGCCACTGTAAAATTTTGGCACATTGCATATATTGCGCAGCATGGCGGCCGCTGGTAAGCACAAAATGCCCCTCCAACAGCGCGCCGACCTCAACCAGGATATTCTTAACGTTTTTCATAAAATCAACTCCTTTTAGATATTATACAACAACCCCCCTTGACCCGCAACCCTTTTCCGAGTATACTAGACACAAAGGGGGATTTGATATGTCCAAACGAAAGAAAAAGGAAGTCGAGATAGTTCAAGAGGCCGCGCCCATTTTGCAGGGGATTGTCGAAACCTTGGAGAGTAATTATATGCCCTATGCCATGAGTGTGATTGTTTCACGGGCCATTCCCGAGATTGACGGGTTTAAGCCGGCGCATCGCAAGCTTTT
>JAITMQ010000121.1 GCA_031277225.1 Clostridiales bacterium
TGAATCTTGACTATATAAGCCGAATTTGCGAAGCCCTGAATTGCGAAGTCAGCGACATCTTAGAATACGAAGCCGAAAGGCGCAGCGAGCCAAAAATCAAGAAACGGCCACTAAAGCGACTCCCTGTTTGATTTGACCATCCGCGAACCGAAATTTGACCATCCGCAATTTAAACCCCATTTAAACCCCATTTAAAAACAAAAAAGCCGCCCAACCAAGGCGGCCTTTTTAGCAAAAACTTTTGACATTCTTCATGCAGATTTTTGACATTCTTCATGCCGACTTACAGCGGTAATTGTGCCCCACAATCGCCACGCTACAACAGCTTGCCGCCGGAAAATTGCGCATTGAATTTAGAGAGGGATAATTCATAAGCCATAAACGATTGCTAAAAATCAAATTATCGATTGCGATGTCAAATGAGATTTTAATGCAATAATCCCCGCCGGGTGGTATAATCATCTTGTGGAGATTCTTGCCATGTTGCAATTTTCTTATCACAAGATACGGGCAGGTAGTAGCCCCGCACATTCAATTTGTGCGGGGCTGTTTATTTTCGACAAAACAAGGGCGGGTGATATGATGACAATTTATGGCTATCTTCGAGTGAGCAGCGTCGACCAAAATGAAAATCGGCAATTGGATTCTATGAAGGAGCTCGAAATCCCGGAGGGCAATATTTACATAGACAAGCAGAGCGGCAAGGATTTTAACCGCAAGGCTTACAAGTCCTTAGTCGAAAGGCTTCAAGCGGGAGATTTGCTCTATATCGCAAGCCTTGACAGGCTGGGGCGTTCCTATTCCGACACGATTAAACAATGGCAGCATATCACCAAAGACATAGGGGCGGACATCAGGGTGCTGGACATGCCGCTACTTGACACCACGCTCCATAAAGACCTGCTGGGAACTTTCATCAGCGACCTTGTGCTGCAAATCCTGTCCTTCACGGCAGAAAGCGAGCGGGAGAATATTCGTAAACGGCAAGCTGAGGGGATAAAATCGGCAAAAGCGCGTGGCATAAAGTTCGGCCGCCCACAGACATTGCCGCCCGATAACTTCGGTGAACTCGTCAAACTTTGGGACAATAAAAAAATCTCCCGCGAGGAGATTATTCGGCAATCGGGGTTAAAACAAACGACATTCTACTGCCGCTTGCAAGAATACCGCAAAGGGCGGCGCAAGTGGTAAGTTGCGCTAAAGCTCGATTTTGTTTAGAATTCGGTGTTTTAGGTCTTCTACATGGGAAATTAGGCCGACGGTCATATTTTCGGCAGCCAGGGATTCGAGCGCGGTCAACACGGTGTCCAGCGCGGTTTTGTCGAGCGCGCCGAAGCCCTCGTCCAGGAAAAAGAAGGACAGGCCGCCGGCATTGTGCATTTGGATTTTATTGGCAAGAGCGAGGGCAAGGCAAAGCGAGGCCATAAACGCCTCGCCGCCAGAAAGCGAGCTTGCGGGCCGATATTTGCCCGCGTTTTTGTCGTCGCGAATTAAAAAATTCGTGTCGTCGTCATATTCGATGGCATATTGCCCCGCAGTCATGGTCTTTAGGCGGGTTGTGGCCTCGGTTGTGATATAGTGCAGATGGCGGCGCGCAATAAATTTTATAAAGGCATTACCCTTAAAAAGCCCCTGAATTTCAAGGATTAGGCCATGCCGTGCCTTAAGCGAGGCAAGTTCTTTGTTAAAGGTCTGAAGCGCGGCCAAATTTTGCTCCGCCGTTTCGGCCTGTTTTTGCAGAATTGCGGCCTGTTCGCGCTTTTGAATAAGCGACAAATCGGCGGTTTCATAGGCTTTTCGCGCCGCTTCAAGCTGTTTGGGAATTTCTTCTAAATCATTGCCTGCAAGGGTTTCTTCCAGCCGCAAAATCGCGCCGGAAACTTCCGCGCACTTCTGCTCAAAAGCCCCAATTTTAGCCTCTAAAGTCGCTTTTTGCTCGGGCGGCATTAGAGCCTGTTGCGCCGAATTTAAATTGTCGAATTTTCCCTGCGCCAAAAAATCCCCAATAAGCCCGTTTTGCTCGGCCAAATCTTCCGCCAGCCGCTCCGCCCGCTCCCGCGCCAAAGCCTGATTTTTGGCCGCTTCTTGATATTCTGCGTCATATTTATTCTTTAAGTCTTCAGCCTCACGCGCACGAATTGTAATGATTTTTACACTATTTTCCAAGGCCTCAAGCTCGCCGGGCGCGCCGCGCAAAATCTCCCGCAAATCCTCAATTTCCGCGCTTTTCCTGCGACCCTGCTCCTCAATCAGCGACATAGCGCCCCTTCTCTCGGAAATTTCCAACTCTTGGATAACCTTAGAATCTACACCGCCTGTTGCGGGATTCGGATGCTCACGAGAGCCGCAAATCGGGCAAGGCCGCCCCGCCCGCAGGTTTTGCGCCATTTCCAAGGCCATGGCCGCCCATTTATCCCCGGCGGCGCGAAGCCCCTCCTGCAACTCTTTGTATTCTTTTCGCAGCAACGCGCGCTCCCGCTCCAGCCGCAAAATTGCCTGTAAAATCGGGGCTTCGTCCTCCAAGGCCTTGCGCGCCTGCGCATATTCCTTAATTGCGCGCTCGAAATTTGTCCGAATTTGCGCAAGAAGCTTGTCGCAGGCCGCCAAATTCGACGCGGCATGGCGGCGCGCCTCCTCAAGCTTCGACAGCCGCTCCACGGGCTGGCGGATTTTTTCCGCACGATTGGCGGCTTCTACGGCCTCGCGATGCTTGTCCGCAAGGGGCGCGGCCGCCTGTAGGCGAGCTTGTTCTTCCAAAAAATGTTTCAACTGGGTATAATTTGCATTTAAAACTTTGTGATGCTCCCAAAGCGCAAAGGAATCCTCTTTCTGCTTGCCCAATGCGCCGATTTCGGCAAGCAGGGACTCATGCGCCGCCTTAATTTTCGCCGGGTCTTCAGCGGAAATTTCGCCCAAGGCCTCAATTTTCCCCTCGCAATGCTGAATTTCCCCGCCGACTTTTGTTGCAAAATCTCGTATACGATTTTGAAGCCTTTTGCCAAACTCTTCCAAGTTGAACAGCCGCTCCAACATTTTCCCCCGCTCCTCGCCCTTAAGGAACAAAAATTCGCTAAATTTGCCCTGCGGCAGCAATATCGAACGGGTAAAATCCTCGTAATTCAGGCCCAAAAGGCGCGTAACCGCCGCCGTAACCTCGCTTGACAGGCGGTCGGCCAAAATTGTGCCGTCTGCGGCCGTCAGGCGGCATTTTGTGGTGTCAATTCCCTTGGTTTTGCGCTTAAAACCGCGCTCTACGGTGTATTTTTGGCCGCCGACCTCAAAGGCAAGGCTGGTATAGGCCGCGTCCATGCCTGTATTAATAAAAGGTGTACCAACAGTTCCTTTATAGCGGGAAACTGCGCCCGTGCCAAAAAGTGCCAGCGTCATGGCGTCCAAAATCGTGGACTTGCCCGAACCCGTATCCCCGAAAATCCCAAAAATCCCGCCCTGCGCGAGGTTCTCGAAGTCTATGGAGAATTCGTCTTGATAGCTATTTATGCCGCAAAATGTCAACAAAATCGGCTTCATGAATTATCACCTCCTTCGGGAGATGTTAAAATTTCGCCAAAAATCGCCAAAATCTCATCATTCGGAATTGCACCCTTCATGGTACTATAAAAATCAATGAATTCCTCGCGCGGCGTAAGCGGCTTTTCCCTGAAAATCGGGGCTTCGCCGCCACTTTCGCCTCCCGCCAACCCAATTTGGACAATATCCGACTTCAGGCGGTGCATTTCCTTGATGTCATGCGGATTTAGGGCGCTTTCGTCCGTAATATTAATATAGACATAGGAATTCGACGGGATTTTGCAGCGCGCCAACGCCTCCGCCGCCGTCTTAACCTGCCACAATTCGACAGGCTTCGGGCAATTTAGCACGATTTTCTCAACACGTGCCTCCTGTCCCGCCGCAATTTCCGCCAAAAACACGGCCTTCGGATAACGCTCGTGCAGGCTATAGGGCAGCGGAGAGCCCGAATAATGGGCATTCCCGACCTTTTGCGGGCGATGCAAATGCCCCAGCGCAATATATTGCGCCGCCGGCAAATCCGCGCTATTCACCGCAAAACTGCCGCCAAGCAAAATATCCCGCTCCAGCCCGCCGCCCGCCTCGCCGCCGCGCAAATGAAAATGCCCCATGGCAATATTCACCGAATCTGCGCGGAAAAACGCCGCTTGACGGGCAAAAATTTCGCCAACTTTGGCGGAAAAATCCTTTTGCATGTCGGCCTCGCTCTGCTCGCCACCGCCGCTAAAAATCGCCTCGTTAAGGCGTTTCTCGCTGATAAAGGGCATGGCGGCAATTGCGGCCACCTCGTTGCCCACGGCAATTTCGCAAACGCCGGGTCGCGAGAATGTTGTAATTCCAAGCTTTGCAGTAAGCGATGACGAGGCGGACAAACGCTCCGGGCTATCGTGATTCCCCGCAATTAAAGCCACGGCCACGCCGCGCGCCGTAAGCCCCGCCATGGCATCGAAAAAAAGCCGCTCTGCCGCGGCCGAAGGATTGGCCGTATCAAAAATATCCCCCGCCACCAAAACCAGCTGGGCCCCGCAATCGTCCACAATTTCGTTTAATTGCGCCAAAAACAAGGCCTGCTCCGCAATGCGGCTATAAGGCCCCAAATACGCCCCCAAATGCCAGTCGGCTGTGTGTAGAATTCTCATACTAGTCCTCAATCGGCGCGTCGCCAAAGCTTAACGAGATAATCACGGGGGCAATATTCGCGTCCAAAGGGGTAATTTCCGCAACCAGGCTTAGGGGCAGCCGATTTTCGTCCAGGGTCAGCTCCACATAGGCACTCGAAAAATCTTCCGAATATCCCCCGCTCTCAAAAACCAAAGTAACGAATCTAATTCCGCGCATATCTTCGATAATTGCGCGAACAAGCCATTCTTCGCGAAATTCCGGCAAATTCGCCGATTCCGGCAAATGCGCGTCATTTGAGTCGGCAACTATTCGCAAAACGCGAGTATATTCCGCAAAAGCGTCGCTTAATGTCGTGTCCGCGCTTCTGCAGCCTACTAGGAATAAGGCAGCTGCCGCCATAAGAATTAACAAAAATTTCCTCATTTTGCCCCCTAGTGTTTTACATCTTAGCCAACAACTCGGCCTTTTTAGTGTTGAACTCCTCTTCAGTCAATATCCCCGCATCCTTCAGCCCCGCCAGCTTTTGAATTTGGTCGGCTATGTCAACGACGGGTGCGGCCGCAGGCGCGTCTTTGGGCTTGTTCAGCTTGTCATAGATTTTATTTTGGCGCAAAAGGTCAAGCATTTCGCGGCATTTCTGCGCCTGCCCGTGAACAGACATGCCCGTAAGCATCTCCAAACGAAGCACAACCTCATAATCATCACCATCATAGGTAATTTCAATATTGTTTTCAGATTCAAGCGACTGCGTGTTGCCGTCCGCCATAAAGGATTCCGCCAAAGACACCTGCCTCTTGACAATCTCGAATTTACTCACCTTGTCATAGGCAATCTCCATGTCCGCAAAATGGTCTTTTGCGGCGGCCGTGGGCTTAAACACAAATTTGTCGGGCAAAATATTAAAGCCAATTTCATATGAAAGCGTCTTCGGATATTGCGAAAGCCCGCCCAAATACACCACGCCATAGCGCACAATTGCGCCCTCTACGGGCGCTTTCGCCTCTTTGCTTTGCGCGCCCGCAACAGAAATTTTCTCCCGCACGTCCTTTGTGGCCTCCGCCGCCTTTTGCAAAGCGGGCGCGGCCTTTTCCTTCACAGAAGCCAACAAACCCTTGCCTTTTCCTAATAATGACATAATATCCTCCTCTTTTATGATGTATTTAATTTAGAGCCTGTTCCCACTAACGATTCCGCATCTTTGCGGGCTTATTTTCCGCCACTCTTCGTCAGCTCCTCCTTGCGTGCCCTTGGCACGCCGCGTCGTCGCTTCCTCGATTGGCGGAAAAACGCTCCGCAAATCTGCAGAATCTTATAGTGGGAACAGGCTCTAGCTAACTAAACGGCGTAATTACAACATCATCACCAAAGGCGTGAAAGACCGAAACTACCCGCATCATCATATCCGTGGGCTGCCCAATGGCAGTCGTTCCCAAAACCATTTCCATGGCCAAAAACGACGGCATTCCGTCCGCCCCCAAAACCAAGCTGACCGCAACATCAGACACAACCGTATCCGAATCCGGCGGCACAAGCTCTCTAAGCGCGTCGCCCTCAAGCATACCCGGCCCGTCAAAAACCAGCTCTATAACGGTATTTTGGCCGTCGGGCCGCATAGATGCATAAGTTAGCCAAATTTCGTCAAATTCCGGCATTCCGCCGGGATTAAGCGCGCGCCTGTAAAAATCCTCGCCCAAAACCAAGGATGGGTCAATTGGGCGGCCATCCTCTAAAACATTGATAAAAGTAACCTCGTCGCCCTCAATTGTCATGCGAATATGGTGCATAACCAATTCGCCGAACATGTCCAGCTCTTGCACGCTATTAAGCCAAAAACTTTGCCCGTCGGAAATCATTTGCGAGCGCGAAATTACGCCCGTGGACATAACATCGCCGAGAAATTGCATTTCCATGACCATATAGACGCTTGTGTCAACCGCGCCAATGTCGCCGGGCGCGATATTTGCCATGGCCATAGCGTCCAAATAAATTTGAAAGGCCTCGCGGTCGATATTATTCGAGCGGCAGGCGGTTAAGCCCGCCAGGCTTATTAAAATCGTTAATAGCATAAAGAATCTCTTCATGTTAAGCCTCCTAAAATTTACTAACTTTCATGCTCAAGAATTTCGCCAGTCATAACGTCGACTTTTATTTCATGGGTACGATTTCCCGCGCGAATTTCTATCCACCAGGCCGCGCGCCCGCGCTCCCAATCGTGGTCAACCTCGCGAACTTCGCCCGAAACCTGCGCCAGCGCGATTTCAACGGCCTGTTCCGCCGTAAAATTCACCTGGGCGGGCCAATTATCGGGCGCGCGTCCGGGGCCGCGCCAATTGCCTTGTTGACCCTGTTGGGCTTGTTGGCCTTGGCCTTGTTGCCCGCTTGGAGCTGCTCCGCCTGCAATTTGCGGCGCGCGAATGAATTCACCCGTTTCAACATCTATGTAGAATTCAAAATCGCGCCCGCGCCCGTCAAATTCCACAGACCAAACCCATTGCCCGCGCTCTAAATCCATGTAAATATAGTCAAAACGCGCGTCGGTTACGCCCGCGGCATTAAGATAGTCGCGAGCCAGCTCCGCCGCCCTTTGCGCGGAAATTGCGGGGCTTGCAGGGCCGCCCGTGCGTTCCGGGGGTCTTGGTACTATATTGCCCGGAATGGTTATATTGCCGGTGGCTACTGTTCCGGCGGGGGTTGTAGTTTCAACCGGGGTTGTTGGCGTTGGGGTTGTCGTTTCAACCGGGGTTGTTGGCGTTGTTGGCGTAGGGGTTGTGGTTTCGATTGGCGTTGTCGCTTCGACCGGGGTTGTTGCTTCGACCGGGGTTGTTGGCGTTGGTGTTGGCGTTTCAATTGGGGTTGTTGGCGAAGGCGTAGCGATTTCCTGTTGTGGAATTGGCGTAGTGATTTCCTGCGGCTGTGCTGCCGGCGGCGCAACAACGGCAGAGGGTTCGCGCATCATTATGATGAGCAGGATTACAACCGTCGCAACGGCAATGGTCGCAATTGCGCCCAAAAAAATTATTAAAGTCTTATTCATATTTCCTCCTATTCTTAAACTTAGCCATAATTGCTAGCAAGTATATCCGTCATTCCCGCGAAAGCGGGAATCCCCCACCTTCGCGCAGGGGATGCCGGGTCAAGCCCGGCATGACGGAAGCTCTGGCGAGCTTGTTGGCAAAACGCAAGCCAAGGGCAGACGCGCGCATTTCGTCATTCCCGCGAAAGCGGGAATCCCCCACCTTCGCGCAGGGGATTCCGCGTCAAGCGCGGAATGACGATTCACTATTCGATAATTACATCACTACCAAACGCATTAAAAACCACATGAAACCGATTACTAGCCACAGCAAAGCCCACATCTTCGCCGACACCTTCGGCGGCTCTCGATTCCATATAAGTCGTCATTGTGCGCGGCAGGCCGTCCTCGCCCAAAACCAGCTTAACGCGATAATCCTCAATAGTTATATGGTCAAGTCCCTCTTCAAGATATTCCGCGCCCACTCCTTCGGCCATGCGTATCATGGCATCCAACAGCCCGCGCCCTTCAAAAAGCAGGTCTATATGGGTTTGCCCGCCGACAATCTCCGTAGTCGCGGAAATAAGCCACGATTCGGCAATTTCGACCAGGTTGAAATGCAGGCCTTGGGAAAGAATTAATTGCCCGATGTCAATATCCCCCTCGTCCTCCAAGAAATTGCTTACATCGCCGGTATTCCACACCATTTCGGCGCGGACGGCCTCGCCGCCAATTATGTCAATTGCGGCATCAAGGGCGAAAAGTTCGCCGCTCATATGTGCCGAGCGCAGCCGAAAATCGTCCCCATTTGCAATTATGCGCAGGGTTCTCTCTTGGTCATTATTTTGGGTTGTTCCGTCATCAAATTCAATTTGTCCCGTAACTTGAACACTTGCGTCCACCGCCCCAAAATCGCCGGGCAAAAGATTTGTCATGCGAATGGCGGCGGAATATTCGGCAAATGCGCCAAAATCCGCATCAACATCGGCATCATTCGTGCCACAGGCGGCAAAAACAAGCAAAGCCAGCAGACCCGCCGTTATAAGTTTTGCAAATTTTTTCATAATCCCTCCTTAATTAGCCTTTCCGGCTGAGCCAAATAATTCCATCTTCTCACGAACAGTAGCCTTAATCGCCTCAACGCCCGGCGCAAGCAGCTTGCGCGGGTCATATCCCTTGCCCTTAAGGTCGCCGCCCTCTTCAATATATTTGCGCGTCGCCACCGCAAAAACCAGCTGTTTTTCGGTGTTTACATTGATTTTGCTGACGCCAAGGCTAATTGACCGCTTAATCATATCTTCGGGAATTCCCGTTCCGCCGTGCAAAACCAGCGGAATTCCGCCCGTAACTTCGTTTATGGCCTCCAGAGCCTCGAAATCCAGCCCCGCCCAATTTTCGGGATAAACCCCATGAATATTGCCAATTCCCGCCGCCAAAAAGTCCACGCCGGTTTCGGCCAGCTGACGACATTCGTCGGCGCTCGCAATTTCGCCCTTGCCAACAATGCCGTCCTCCTCGCCGCCTATAGAGCCAACTTCACCCTCCATTGTAATCCCCTTGGGATGCGCAATGGCAAGCAATTCCTTCATTTTCGCCACATTTTCGGCAATGGGCAATTTGCTGCCGTCATACATAACGCTTGTAAAACCCGCGTCAATACAGGCCAAACAGCCCTCATAGCTGCCATGGTCTAAATGCGTGGCCACAGGCACGCTGATTTTCAAGTCCTTAATCATTGCGCCAACCATGGCGACAACCGTTCCAAAGCCGCCCATATATTTGGCCGCCCCCTCGGAAACGCCCAAAATTACGGGGCTTTTAAGCTCCTCAGCCACCTGTAAAATGGCCTTTGTCCATTCCAAATTGTTAATATTAAATTGTCCGACTGCATAGCCGCCCGCGCGGGCCACCCTAAGCATTTCTCCTGCATTTACCAACATAATAACATCTCCTTTTCTGATTTCTGATTTCTGATTTCTGATTTCTATCTATGGCTTTGTGCCAAAATCACATCCAAAATTGTTTCGAAATCTGCGCCCAGCGGGAGCATGAAATCGCCCGCCATTAGGCCCGTGTTAAAGCCGCCCGCCGCCACATGGTTTAAAAAGCCCTGCAAATCGGTTACAACGCCCGCCCCGTGCAGAATTTGCGCAATTTGCAACGAACCTATGTCCACGGGAATATGCACCCAAACATGATTTAACGCCGCCGGTGGGGGCGGCGCAAGGATTTGGGGTTCCGTTTCCGGCTGGGTTTCCGGCTCATCTTCCGGCTCGGTTTCGGGTTCTGTTTCGGGTTCTGTTTCAGGCTCATCTTCGTCATTCCCGGCTTGACCGGGAATCTCCTCCGGAGTTTCGGGTTCGGTTTCCGGCTCGGTTTCAATAGGAATAGCAGGCAAATAATCCCCTGCGGCATTCTCCAACTCTAAAATCCGCTCCCGAAGCAGCTCAATTTCGTTTAGATAGGACTGCCTTTGGATGATGTAGACGACAAAAAGCACGGCCACGGCAACCACTAAGCCAATGCCAATTCCGAAAACCATACTCCGCCTATCCCGCTTATGCATTTTTGCGCCCCCCTCCCAAAGTCAGAATGAGGCCAATTTCGCCCTTGCCCATGTCCAATTTTTTCGCAATTTCTTCAATACTTTTGCCGCCCTTATGCATTTCCAGCACATTGGCAAATTTTGGGTTAATATCGGGGCGTTTAATTTCGTCTGCAATGACTTCCGCCTTAATTTCGGGCATATTTCCGAGTCGCTTTTCCTTCTCGTCGATAAGATTGTAAAGGAATAACAACTCTTGGTATTTATTTTCGAATTCCTTAAAAACATTTTTGGACATGTCATTAAGCTCCGAAATGGCCTCATCGGCCTCGCTTACGGAGCTTCCCAACACATCCAATTTATCATTAAGCAAACCTTCTGTCTGCTCACTTTCGCTTTTGCTAAAGCCAAGGCCGGCCAAAAGCACACAAAACCCGCCCACAGCAAGCATTAGTATGAGCATAAATATGAAAAAGTCTAGTTGAAATAGGGTCATATCTCTCCTTTACATCATAATGTCAAGCATTCCGCGCCCCACATTCGATTTCTTTTCTTCATCATCTTTTTCATTATTCGTCTTTTTCCTGCCTCTTTGTTGTTTTTCCTTGCCCGCCGAGCCATCGGGGTCAATATTTCGCCCCTCTGCCTCCGTTGTCTGAACCACCTGTTTTTGCTCTGCATCCCGCACCCTTTGAAAATGCTGCGCAAATTGGTTTTGCTGGGTTTCGGCACGGCTTCCGTCATTATTCGTAAGCCGATTAACCTCGGGTGCACGTTGCAACATAACCTGCATATCTACAGGACGAATCGCCATAACACTCACCCCCTGAATTTTTCACTATTCATTATTTATTATTCCAAAAGCGGCCTTGCTTTAACCATTCCGCCTTCGTTTTTCAGTACAGACATGGTAATGTCGTCATTTAGCTGTTTATAGGCATTGCCAATGCTAACTTTCACGCCGGCATAAATGATTCTTTCGGCGATAATTCTGCCTTTAATTTGCTTTGCCGCGTCTTCCAAAAATTGGATTTCTCGCTCCAGCCCCTGCGCTCGGTCCCTCTGCAAATTGCGCTGCTGCAAAAGCTGTAAAAGCTGGGTTTTGCGCTTGGTGTCCATGGTTTCAAGCGTGGCAACCTTGCTAAAGGCCTCATAGGCGCTGTTAAGCTTGATATAGGCCTCCTCGGCCTCCTCATATTCCCGCTTCATCATCTCAAGCTCGTCTTGAAGCTCGTTATTGCGGCCAACAACAAGCTCCGTCATTGTGCCCATGCTTGAACCGATTGTTTTGGCGCGAATTTCGTCGCCTGCAGTAATTACGCCCCCCGCTATAAAGCAGTTGTCGCCCTCAAGCACAACAGAGCCATCCACAGAAACCTCGGAATGAAGCAGAGAGTTCGTTTTAAGATTGCCTTTAGCGATAATTGTCGCATTTTGCACGAATTTTGTGAAAATATTGCAGCCGGACTCGACACGCCCCTTGCCGCGCCCCATAACGCCGCCATAAAGGTTTATAGAGCCGCCCGCCAAAAGCGATGCCTCTTCCACAACCCCGCGCACTTCAATATTTCCGGCCGCCGTAATGGAAAAGCCCGACAACACAGCCCCCGCCACATTAACCGAACCCTCAAAATCTATATTGCCCGTCGAAAAGTCAACATCGCCTTTAATGTCCAAAACAGGCGAAACCCCAAGGTTTTTGCCCGAAACAACCAATTGGCCCGAAGCCTGCGCAATAAGTTGCAATTCGTCGTCCGTGATAAAGGTGTTTTTGCCCTTTGAAAGCTTTGGCGCAAGCTTGCCGGGTCTTGGCGGCACAATTTCACCAAGGACATTCATTCCCGCCTGGCCGGGGCCGGGCATTGTGCGCTTCGCCAGAACCATTCCCGCCGAAACCGCATTAAAATAGTTAATTTGCTTATAGTCAACGGTGCCGTCGCCCAAAATTTTAGGCTGATTCTTCTCGCCCGTCATGTCAAAATTATAGATAATTTCGCCATCTTCACCGGCGATGGGCGCTTCGCCCTTAGCCACAACATATTTTTGGTCATATTCTTTATTATGCCCCGCCTGCGCCAATTCTTCAACGGCCTCTCGGTCAACATTGTAAGTAATGCCTTCCTTTGAAAGTCTTTCGGTGATGGCCTCAGCACCCAGCGCATCGCCGCCAAATTGTGCGGGTGAAAATTTAATGCTTGCCTTTAATTTGTCTCGACTGATGTCTATAACGAAATCTTCGTCAATAGGGTCTACGTTAATTTTGTCCGAAACCTTTTTTTCGATAATATTCTCGGTCGATTTCAAAATTTCGTTCACAACGCTAAAATCTACTTGTTTTAGGTTGTTTTGGTCAATGGCATCTAAAAGTTCCCTGCGGCTGACCTTGCCGCCGGAATTGTCAACAACCATATAAACGCCGTCATTGCGGGTTTCCACCTTGACTTTACTCATAATATCGCCCCCTAAATTTCCTTATACCAATTATAGCATATTGCAAAATTTTATGCAAGCAATTTTGTTCGGCTCTATTAGGCTAGACAAAAAGTGATGCCTTATGTTTGCCCAGGCGGGTGCGCAATTTCAGCATGGCCTTTGAATGAATTTGCGAAACCCTTGACTCCGACACTTGCAAAACCTTGCTAATTTCTTTTAGGGTCAAATCTTCGTAGTAATAAAGCGCAACAACTTGTTGTTCTTTTTCCGTCAAATGCTCAATGGCCGCGGCCATCTCCTGCTTAAGCTCGTCTTGCGCACACAAAATCTCCGGCGAATCTTCTTCAACCCCCGCCAGTTGTGCAAAATTTGCCTCATGGTTTTGCTCTAAAAAGTCGTCCAAAGAAATAAGCGATATTATCGACGATTTCTTGATTTCTTCCGCCACTTGCTCAATGGGAATGGAAAGCCGCGCGGCCAAATCCGCCTCGCCGGGTTCGCGCCCAAGCTCCATTTCCAATTCCAAATACACATCGTCCAATTGCTTGCTTCTTTGTCGCTGGGTTCGCGGAATCCAGTCAAGCGACCGAATTCCGTCAAGCACAGCCCCCCTAATGCGCACAGACGCATAGGTTTCAAATTTCACGCCCTTTAAATTGTCAAATTTATCAATGGCGTCAATCAGCCCAAAAATTCCATAAGATGTCAAATCGTCGTGGTCTACGGTTGAACCCATGTAAATATTAAGCCGCCCCACAACGAATTTAATGATGGGGGCATAGTGCAGAATAAGCTCTTCCTTTGCTTTTTGACGAGTGGGGGCATCCCGGTGTCTTAAAAAAATCTCCCAGGTCTTTTCAATATTTGGGTCATTCTTCTTAAAAACCACCGGATTTCACCTCCATTAACCTTTTTCATCTTGCGCGAGGAAGGTTTTGACCGTAGAAACCGTGTCATCAATGCCAATTTCGCCGCCCTCGCCCTCCTCGCTTTGCAAAGCCAAAATGGGATTGCCCTCTTCGTCAAATAATTCCTCTTCTTCGCCTTCCAACAATTCCTCTTCGACAGGAATTGGAAAAACCTTGGCCCTAAGGTAGATTCTGATGATTAGGCCGATTATATAAAACACAATAAGCGCAATAAATAAATGCAACAAAACGGTGGGCAATTCCTGCCCCGCCGCAAAGCCGCCAATGGCAACACCCAGACCCGCCAAAAGCGATACTATATACTCCAGCTTATCAAGCACCATTTAAATCACCTTAGTTCCCTTGCCAATAGTTTTAACCGTCAACCGTCCGTCGTCGGTATGTAGCTCAATTGTGCGCCCGTAATTTTCGCGCACATCCATAGATTTAAGGGGAATATTCAATTGTTTAAGCACCTTAACGGCGGCGTCCACATTTCTGTCGCCTATGCGCAGGGTGTCTGTTGTTGATGTGAAAGCGAACATTTGCGCCCCGCCCGCAAGTTTGGCGACAATAGACCGCTTATTTGCGCCCGCCCGCGCCATGTCGTTGACAAGGCGAATAACAGCCGTGTCCACAAATTTCGCCACATTTTCGTTATTCACAATTTGTGTTGAATCGGGCAGCATACAATGTGCCATCCCCGCGACTTTGCTTGAGGGGTCGTAAAGACAAATCCCTACACAGCTGCCAAGTCCAAGCGTAACCAGCATCCCGGGGTGTTTGGAAACCTTCATATCTGCCATGCCAACCATAATTTTATTTGACATATTACTCTACTCCTAATGAAGAAAGAATCACGCCAAAAGAGTCAAAATCAGGGACCAGGAAGAAAAAGCCCGTAGCATTTTGGTCTTTGGTCTCAAACACGGTGTCAATAAGCAAAACGCCGTCTGACATTTTGCTAAATTCAATTGCCGGCACGGATAAAATTGCAGCGGCCATATCTTTGGCCAAAATCGGCGGCGTGGGCTTAACGGATTTGTCGATAAAGCGCGAAACAGCGCCTAAATATGATGAGCACAAAATATTGCCGATTTCTGAAATGGCGGACAATTCGAGCTCGGTGAAGTTTTCAATGTCGTCGGTGTCTTTACATTCAATGCCCATAAGCCCATTAACCAAAACCCTGGCCGAGCTTGGCTTAAGCAAGAACATCATCATGCCATTAATCTCTCCAAAGATATGCACCAATACACCAAAAACAATGACCTCTTCCCCGCCCAAAATTTTGCCAACCTCGTTGAATTTTAAGAATTGGACATGGGGCACGCTCATTTTAACCTCGGAAGAAATCAACTCGGACAAGGCACCAATGGCATTGCCCACGCCAATATTGCCGATTTCTTTCAAAACGTCAAAATGCAGCTCGTTTAATTGGTTAATATTACTAAAATTACGAAGCAAATTCAATACTAACACTCCTTTCAAGTGGGTCTTTATTATTCATCTTCAGAGCCGCCCGTCTTTCGTTGCTTCCTTTGCTCAACGAAGATGTATTTCGCAATTTCTTCCTGCTGCGCCTTTGTAATGTCGGTAAACAGCACTCTATATTGATATTTCAACACAGCCTTAGGCAAATATTGCTTTTCTAAAATCCTGCCTTTTGTAACCAGGGTTGCATCCCCCAGCTGCACAGTCGTTTGAATTAAATGCTCAAGATTTAAGTCGCTGTCGCTCATAAATCTCAGTCCCCCGCCGCCAATGTCTTTCGCCACGCCCTCATGAATGTCAACCATGCCGGCGGCATGTAAAATTTCGGCCGCCAAATCCCCTTCTTCGAAGTCAATCACGGTAAAAGTCAGGGAAATATTGCACGAAAAGCGGAAGAATTCGCGCCGCTGAATTTTATAGCCCTCGGCAGAAAGCCGCAAAGCAACAAAATAGTCGTCGTCTTTTTTTGCATATCCCTCAAAAAATCCTTTGAATACCATCATGGCCTGGTCAATATAGGCCGTAACCTCGTATTCCTTATTTGGGAGCATATTCAAAATTTTGTCAATGCGCACGGGCATAGTAATGGCCACCGTTTGATTTTTGGCGTCCAAGACATTTAAAACCCTGCTTGTATACACCACATCGCCTATATTGCGGTATTGCACCTTAATATCCAGCCTGTTTCCGGCTTGTATGCTTTGAAAAGACATGGCTTAATCCCCTCTTCTACTTTCTGATTCCCAAAAAAACTAATTTCTAAAAATCTTTGTCAATCGTTTTGTAAAGCCCTTCATGCCGCCCCTTGGTTTTTCGCTTTGGCGGAAGAATTCGCGCCGCCGAATTTTATAGCCCGCGGTAGAAAGCCGCAAAGCAACAAAATGGTCTTCGCCCCTTCTTGCATATCCCTCAAAAAACCCTTTGAATACCATAATGGCCCTGTCAATATAAGCCGTAACTTTGTATTCCTTGTTTGGGAGCATATTCAAAATTTTGTCAATGCGCACGGGCATAGTAATGGCCACCGTTTGGTTTTTGGCATCCAAAATGTTCAAAACCCTGCTGGTGTACACCATATCGCCTATATTGCGGTATTGAACCTTAATATCCAGCCTGTTTCCGGCTTGTATGCTTTGAAAAGACATGGCTCAATCTCCTCTTCTGCTTTCTGATTTCTGATTCCTAATTTCCAAAAATCTTTGTCAAGCGCTTCATGAAGCCCTTCATGCCGCCCCTTGGTTTTTCGACTTGTATGTCCAAAATTTTATTGCCAATATTTTCAATTTCCCGCGAAAAGGCCGTATTCGGATATGACAACACGCAGGGCTTTTGGCTTCTGACGGCTTTTCGCAAATTCGCATCATGAGGCAGAGTGCCGAGATGCGTAAGTTCCATTGACAAAAACTTTTGGGCAACTTGCTGTAAATTTTTAAATATATTTCGCCCTTCGTCCTTGTCCTCCGCCCCATTTATAACAATTTTCAGCTGCGGAATCGGTTCTTTTTCGCCTCTATCTTTCACGGCCTTTATAAGGGAATATGCGTCGGTGATTGATGTGGGTTCCGGCGTGCAAACAACCACACATTCCGAAGCCGCCGTAACAAATTTCAGCACAGAATTGGAAATTCCCGCCCCCGTGTCAATCAATATAATATCGGCGATTTCATCCAGCGCACCAAGCTTTTGCACGGTAATTTTAAGCATTTCCTCGCTGATATTCGCCATTTCCACAAGACCCGAACCGCCCGAGATAAATCCCATGCCGCCGTGGGTATGCGTTATAATTTCCTCAAGGGTGTTTTTGCCCGCCAGCACGTCTAAAAGTGAGTGCTTTGGCGCAATTCCCAAAAGAATTTCAATATTCGCAAGCCCCAAGTCCGCGTCCAAAACCACAACCCGAACGCCCTTTCGATGCAAATAAAGCGCCAAATTTACGGTAAAATTGGTCTTGCCCACGCCGCCCTTGCCGCTGGTAACCGTAATAACCCGCGCGGCCGGCGGCAGAGGCCTGCTATTTTTCTTATGCAAATCCAGCAAACTCCTCAAATTGCCCGCTTGGTCCATTTTAACCCCCGCTTAATCTTCTTCTCCCAGCCCCAAAAGCCGCATAGCCACCTCCCCGGGTGCTACTGTTTTAATATCGTCGGGGACATTTTGGCCAAAGGTTATATAGGAGAGTTTTTTGCCCGTTTGATGGCATATATTGACAATTGCGCCCAGGCTGTCTGTTTCGTCCATTTTCGTGAAGATGATTTTAAAGTCGGCAATTTGGCTAAAGGAGTCAACAATGCCCAACATATCCTCATATTTCGTGGTCAACGAAAGCACCAAAAACACTTCCACATCAGGCACAATCTTTATAAATTCGCTTAATTCGGCAAGATTCTCCACATTTTTATGCGAACGCCCCGCCGTGTCAATCAAAATAATATCGCATATATTTTTGTTGTCATCAATGCTTTGCTCCAAATCTTCGGGTTTATAGGCCACGCCAACCTCAATTCCCAAAATATCGCCATAGGTCTTAAGCTGCTCAATGGCGGCAATGCGATAAGTGTCGGCGGTTATAAGGCCAACATCCATGCCGCGATTAAGGCATAAATCCGCCGTTAATTTCGCAATTGTCGTGGTTTTGCCAACGCCCGTCGGCCCAATAAAGGCAAATTTTTGCGGATTGCCCTTAGAAGGTTCTGCCAGCAGGCCGCTTGGCGACCCGATAAGCTTAACAAGGCTATTATACACTACTTTAACGATAAAGTTAATATCTAATTTTGATTTTAATTGGTCATTGTCCAAATCGTCCAAAATTTCCTGCGCAATATGCGGTGAAACTTGGTTTTGCACCAAGGTGTCGTAAAAAATTTGCAGCAAATTGTTTTGGTAAATTCTTTCGCGCTCGACGGGGCTTTGGCGCGCCACGCTCATCTGGCTTTGCGCGCGGGAAAGCATATCCCCCGTCGTCAACAACATATCCGACAACATCTTGATTCTATCGTCTTTTTCGGCAATTTGCGCCTCCAATTGCGCCGCATTTGCCATAGATTCAAAATCGGAATTTTTCGCCGCCACAGCCGCCGCCTGCGGTGTCGCCGCAATTTTCGCCTGCGACTCGGCCCGCGCCAAATCCTCCAAAACCTCTTTGTCCGAACCATCGTCATAGGCCGCCGTAACCTCGACCGCAGGCTTGCGCAAAAAAGCAAACAATCCCCGCGGCTGGGTTTTGCGAACATTAATCACCAAGGCTTCAGTTCCAAGCTCTTGACGAATTTTCTCGATGGCCTCCAATTCGGTGGGGGCTGTAAATTTCTTGATTTTCACAATAATACCTCATTATGGGCGACCGAGGGCGGTCGCCCCTACGCTATGCTAACCATTCCAACGGATTGGATTTCCGCCGTTGCTTCGAGTTCGTTATAGGACAATACGACTAAATCGGGCGCAATGGGCTCTACCAGGCGTTTAAAATAT
>JAITMQ010000018.1 GCA_031277225.1 Clostridiales bacterium
CTGGTTTTTCGGGTTTTGGCCGGGATGTCCCCCCCCCCCCCCCCCAATATAGCTATGGCTTTATCAACAGGGGCTTCGTTGATATTCCTGTCCCTTAGCGTGTTTTTAGTGATGTGGATTTTGTTTAAATATGCAAAGCTGGAAGAGCGTGGCATTTTGACGCAAATTCTGGCCTTCATCGGAGTAATTAGCCTATTTTTTAACCTCTTTTTGGCAGAAACCTTTATGTTTTTTGAGAATGCCGTGATGGCCTTGGGCGTGCTTTTTTGCGTAATCGCCGCCTGTTTTTTCATAACAAAGGAAGGCTGGCGGCGTTATGTATACTCCCTTGTTTTTCTAATTCTAGGATTTTTTTCCTATCAAGCCAGCATGGCTTATTTCATACCTTTAATAATTTTATTTTCCGGAATAAAATATGATTGGAATTTAAAGACATTGGCACATAGAACAATCTTTTCCGGACTACTCTACTCCGCGGCCCTTTTGACAAATTATTTCTTTATATTGATTGTAAATGCAGGCGGGGGCAGAGTCGCAGGGGGGATTGATTTTGCTGACAATGTTTTGCGCATGATTCTTGCTTTTAGGCGAATAATATCAAGCTCCCTTGGCTTTACGCCCCGATTTGTCTTTTTTGCGGCTTTGGCTGTATTATTCATGATAATTTTGTATAAGGGCATTAAATCAAAAAGAATTAATTGCTTAATAGCTTGCATTGCCTCTTTTGCGGCCTTGGCATTTGCGGCAATGATAAACCATTTGCCCATGACGGTATTTTATGTGCACCCTCGTTCGGCTTTGGCTTTGGCGGGATTGGGCGGTTTAATGATAATTTGTATGGCATTAATGCCAAGGGCTTCGCCAAATTTTATTGCAAAGCCTGTTGCTATAGCGGCATTTGCGTTCTTGATGCTTATATCCGTCATACACATAGATGCGCAAAGAAACAGCTTTGCGAACAATTTACTTGATAGGGTCGAAATATCCGCCATTGCGCAAGGCATTTGGACTTATGAGGAAAGGACGGGAATTACTATCAATTTGCTCCAAACTATCCAAGGTCGCCCCGTAATGATGCATCGTCCGTATTTTCGGGACTATATGGATGTTACCGTGCGCGCGCTCTCTGTTCCGTGGATGGTGCACCCTATGATTAGCCATTACATGGGCAGGATGGCGTGGCCTTGGGAATCCGCCACGCATATACCGTATAGCGGTTTCCTTGACCATGTCGCGCCCTTTTGCTATGAGATGAAAATTGGTGAAAATAGGTTGTTTTTTGTGGAAGATATATTGTATTTAGTAATTTATTGAGGTGAAAAATGGAAATTAAGGAAAAAATAAGCATAATTGTGCCTTGCTATAATGAGCGGGAATGTTTGGAGATTTTTTTGGAGGCGGTTTTGGCCGAAACTGCGGCTCTTCCTGTCGATTTGGAATTGATTTTTGTGGACGACGGCTCTACTGACGGTTCACTTGAAATTATGCGCAAATTGTCGCAGGAGCACAGTCAAGTCGGCTTCCTCGCCCTTTCGCGCAATTTTGGCAAGGAGGCCGCACTTTTGGCGGGGCTTCAGGCCGCTACGGGCGATTTTGTGGTGGCCATGGACGCGGATTTGCAGCATCCACCCGAACTTTTGCCTCAAATGTATTTTGCGATTGTTAACGAAAAGTTTGACAGCGTGGCGGCCAGGCGCATTGACCGCAAGGGCAAAGCCCCGCTGCGCTCGTTTTTCGCACGGCGATTTTATAAGTTGATTTCCAAGGCCACAAATGGCGAAATTCTGCAGGGGGCGACGGATTTTCGGATGATGACGCGGCAGGTGGTTGACGCTGTGTTAAGTTTGACAGAATACAATCGGTTCACAAAAGGGATTTTCAATTGGGTAGGATTTTCCACTAAATGGATTGAATACCAAAATGTACCTAGAGTTGGTGGCCGCACAAAATGGGGCTTTTGGAAGCTTTTCCTCTATTCCGTGGACGGAATTGTGTCATTTTCCGCAAAACCTCTTGCGATTTCGTCATTTTTCGGCATAATCTTCTGCTTCGTGGCCTTTTTATTCGCAATCTTTATAGTCGTGCGCTGGCTGATGTTCGGCGACCCCGTTCAGGGCTGGGCCTCAACTATTTGTATAATTTTATTTGTAGGCGGAGTGCAACTTTTTAGCGTGGGCATATTGGGGCAATACCTCGCAAAGTCCTATTTAGAGGCAAAAGGTCGCCCCGTCTACATTGTAAAGGAAAGAAGCGAATGAAGCAAATTATTCTATACTTAATTTTCGGCGGCCTAACCACGGGCGTTAATGCGATTTTCTATTTTTTGGCATCATGGGGGCTTGGCCGTGCGGCCTGGCTTTCCGCCGTGATTGCCTGGATTTTCGCGGCTTCCTTCGCCTTTGTTACCAATAAATTCTTCGTTTTCCAAAATAAAGAAAAGAGGGCCGGCAAGCAGGCGACCCTCTTCTTCCTCATGCGCCTAGCTTCGCTTGCCCTAAACGCCGCAATAATGCTGGTTTTCGTGGATTTACTCATGCTGAACGAACCGCTATTTTTCATCATAGGCCAAGTCGTCGTACTGGTTTTTAACTATTTGGCCAGCAAATTTTTAGTCTTCAAAGTCTAGTGTTTCATGCATTTCCGCGCGAAACAGGCCGTCATCCATTTCCGCGTCGAATTCAAAGGCATTATAGGCCACAATGACACGCTCTGTACCTGAAGAATCATATATTGTAAGTTGTATCGGCTTGAGCGTTTCATTGTCAACCCATAGGCGCGAAGTGGCCAAATATGGGTGTTCGCCGGGGATTGGCGCTTCCAAAACGGTGGTCAGCGCCTCGTCTAAAGTGGCGGCAACCACGGTAACCTCCTGCGCACGAATGAAATTCCGCACAAATGAAGTCAGCAGAATTTCCAGTCGTTCGGGCGATTCGGCGGTGGTTTGGGCAATTCGCCCGTCTAGGCGCGGGTTAAATTGCGAAATTGTGTTGCCGTCGAAAATCGTGATATTGCCGGCGACTGAGATTGGGCCGGTAACCTCAATGCGATATTCCCCGGAAACACGGGCATGCTGCAGGGTTTCATAGACATGGGTATTATGATTGGAAATATATGTAACTGTGGCCTGCGCCATAAAGGACTCCATATTCAGCAATTGCCGATGAATCCGCTCATAAACCCCCGCATCAACGCGTTCTTGAATGGCGCCGCAAGCCGCCAGAATCAGCAGAGCCGCACCAATTGTAAACATTTGAATAATTCTTTTCATGAAACTACCTCCAAGGCCGTCCAAGACGTTTTGTCTAATTATACGAGCCTTAGGGGAATTTTATGCTTGCTTATTTTTCCGGAAAAATTTCAAGATAATGGCAGTAATGATAAATAATCCCAGGAAGCCAAAGAAGGTGTAGGCATAGGAAACAATGCCCGAAAAGCCCATATGTGCGGCGATTACGCCCAAAATTGTTATGGCGATTTTAATTTGTATTCGTGTGAAGCGAGTGCGCGT
>JAITMQ010000129.1 GCA_031277225.1 Clostridiales bacterium
CGCCCGCCCACCCCACTCGCGCGCGCCCTTTATTTCTGATAGCTAAGGTTGTAGAAATGGGGGGGATTCCGCGTCAAGCGCGGAATGGCGGGGTTGGGATGCGACGCGTCACACACGAAAAAAACCGCCTATGGCCGAGGCAGTTTTTTCTTTACCCGCTATCCACCCAAGCTAAGACGAATGTTGCGCGCTTCGCGCGCAAAGGGGGAGCGTGGACGCTTCGCGTCCACGCCGGGCGACACTTCTATGTTCGCGTCATACAGCCCGGTGGATATGCCGTCATTCCCGCAAAAGCGGGAATCCCCGCCTTTGTCCGACCCTTCGGGGCGGAATGATGAATGATGAATTATGAATGATGAATTAAGTTCAAAGGCTTGAGGTTTCGGGCTTTTCAGTTAACATCCAACGGATGAACAGATGGGGATGCCGGGTCAAGCCCGGCATGACGGACAGGCGTAAAACGCCATTCCCGCGAAAGCGGGAATCCCCTACCTTTGTCCGACCCTTCGGTCGGAATGTGGAATGTGGAATGTGGAATGATGAATTAAGTTCAAAGGCTTGAGATTTCGGGCTTTTCATTCAACATTCAACATTCAACATTTCATCCAACGGATGAACAGATGGGGGATTCCGCGTCAAGCGCGGAATGACGGTGGAAATGGGGGGATTGCGCGTCAAGTGCGGAATGGCGGGGTTGGGATGCGACGCGCCCCACACGAAAAAAACCGCTTACGGCCGAGGCAGTTTTTCTTTACCCGCTATCCACCCAAGCTAAGACGAATGTTGCGCGCTTCGCGCGCAAAGGGGGAGCGTGGACGCTTCGCGTCCACGTCGGGCGACCACTTCTACGTTCGCGCCATACAGCCCGGTGGATATGCCGTCATTCCCGCAAAAGCGGGAATCCCCGCCTTTGTCCGACCCTTCGGGTCGGAATGATGAATTATGAATGATGAATGATGAATTATGAATTAAGTTCAAAGGCTTGAAATTTCGGGCTTTTCATTCAACATTCAACATTCAACATTCAACATTTCATCCAACGGATGAACAGACGGGGGATTCCGCGTCAAGCGCGGAATGACGGCAAGGCTTGGGGGAAGTTAGGCCTATTGGAGGACATATGTACAGGAGTTATGTACACCGCGATAGTCGGTATATGGAGAGCTTGCAAGGGCTTATTCGCGAGCAATTTGGTTTTGATATTATTGCCATAACCCCTGCCAAGCGCGGTTATTGGGGAGAAACATGGAAACTCGAAACATCCGGCGACACCTATTTTGTGAAACTTGATTATTTTGCGCGCCATCAAATATTGTTTAGAAATAGCCTTGCTGTGGTTGAATATCTTTGCAACAACGGCGCAGATTTTGTCGGTAGGGTTGTTAAAACGCGCGCCGGGAAGCTTTATGCGGCGTTTAATTCGGCTATTTTGGCTGTATTTGAATGGATTGACGGTGAAAATATTGAAACAGACGAAACAAAACCCTTTGAATATCAGATGTTATGTGAGGTTTATCGCCTAAGTAAGCCCGGATTTAATATCCCGCGAGTGGAGTTTTCAGATGACCAAGCTCATCGCTTTTACAGCATTTGGGAGAACCACAGGAACTTCCCCTCGATTATAGAGCAGCATAAAGAAAAATTGGCGCATTATTCTGCCCGCTTATCGCATTTTTCAGCAATTTGCAAGGCAGATGAACAAGAGATTTATATTACCCATGGCGACGCAGGCGGCAATTTTCTTGCGGCAAAAGACAGACATTATATAGTTGATTGGGATGAGGCCAGATATGCAACCCTTGAGCGGGACGCTTGGGTCATGGCCTGTCGGGATTGGGCTTTAAAATTGTTTAATGACACCCTTGAGCGGAACAAAATTCCATATAAATTGAGGCCGGAGCGACTGGCCTTTTATTGCTATCATATGTTTCTTCTTTATCTCAGCGAATTGTTGACAGACTTCATCTCCCACGGCGACGAAAAAGAAATTATGTCATATTTTTCAAAGGATAACTTTATTTGGGAACGAATTCGGTTTGCGGATTCTGTTTTCTAGGGTCGACAGGCTCTAAGCGCATAAAGCGGTGGAAATGGGGGGATTGCGGGTCAAGCGCGGAATGATGGCGGGACAACCCTGTAATTCCCGCGAAAACGGGAATCCCCCAGCAAATGGCAGGGGATTCCCGGTCAAGCCGGGAATGACGACATTGGGGGGATTCCGCGTCAAGCGCGGAATGACGGTAAAAAAATTCGCCCGAAGGCGAATTTTTACATTAATTGATAATTGATAATTAATAATTGATAATTGCAAACGCGCAGCGTTTGTTAAACATCTCTGCCTTTGTTCCCAAAGAAAATAATCGCCACCGTCCCCGGCCCGGAATGCACGCCGATTACGGGGTCAAGGTCAATAACCTCGACTTTTAGGCCTTTGTGCTTCTCTCTAATGCGGTCTGCCGAATATTCGGCGTCTTTTTGGCAATCGCCATGGACAATATAGACCGTGCCGTCGATTGACGGGTCGATATACGAAACGCTGTCAACCAGCCCATCCAAGGCCTTTGTGCGCCCGCGCGCCTTGCCGATTGGCACAAGTTTGCCCTCGCGGCTAACGGTCAAAAGCGGCTTAACATTAAGCGCAGAGCCCATAATCGCCTTCATGGCCGACAAACGCCCGCCGCGCTTAAGGTGAAAGAGGTCGTCAATGGTAAAATAATGCAGGGCCTTATGACGAATTTCATCCAGCCATTCGCCGGTTTCCTCGAGAGTTTTGCCCTCTTCGCGCATTTTAATGGCCCGCAACACCATCATGCCATAACCGATTGTTGCACTTAAAGAGTCGACACAAATAATTGTGCGGTCGGGAAATTGCTCTTTAAGCGATTCGGCGGCCTGGCTTACAGCGGCAACCGTTCCGGAAAGGCCGCTTGAAAGGCCGATAAACAGCGCATCTTGGCCGCTTTCCAAAATTGGAAGGAAGACCTCGCGGGCTTGATTTGGGGTTGCCTGCGATGTGGCGGCGGGAACTTTGTTGCGCAAAGCGTTGTAAAACCCGGCATAGTCAAGTTTTTGCCCCTTTACATAGCCCGCTTTTTCAACGCCGTCAAGCAGATATGTTAAGGTCATAATATGCACATCGTGTGCATCAATTATCTCCTGCGAAATATTTGCGCAAGAATCGGTTACGATTGCGAATTTGTTCATAAAATCTCCTTTCATGCTGAAGCAACTTTACTCCGTGGCTTCGGGCTTTTTCTTTTTGCCGAACGAGCCGAAGTCGAATTTTGATGTAATGGACGGAATCATGTCGATTAGCTTGTTTACGCTGTCTTGGTGTTTGATATTGACCAATTGGACATTTCCGTCGGTGATGACGAGAACGGCGGAAGGCTTAATTTTCGCGCCAAGCCCGCCTAAAGAACGCTCCTCCTTTTTGGCTTTTTCGCTTTCATTTGGGCCCGTAGAGCCGCCGCCCATGCCGAAAGAAACGTCGACAAGGGGTATTAATGTGGTGGTTCCCGCCAAAATCGGCTCGCCCACCACGGTTTTTGTCGAAACAAAATTTTCCAATTGTTCAAACATCTTAGCAATATTGCTATTTAGTTCTGTTCCCATGTGTATCATCCTTTCTTCTTCTCATAGTTTTATTTTAATTAGTTATTGCCGTAATGCTTCCCGCCGTCATCTCCGCAAAAGCGGAGATCCCCCGCGCTTACGTCATCTCCGCGAAAGCGGAGATGACCTGCGTTTGCGAGCTTCTCCGGATGGGGGATTCCCGCTTTCGCGGGAATGACGGGTTCTCACTGCCTCATAAAGCTGCTTAATTTCGGGCTTTCGCCATGTTTTAAGGGCGATTTGGGTGAAAGACCACAGACGGAAGCCGCCCGCGGCGTGAATGTCCAATTCCAAGGCCTTTTCCTCGAAATCGCCTTGGATATAAATGTCAAATCCCAGAGCGGAGGCGGCGGAAATGCCCGCTATGGCCATGCCTGTCTTGTCGGGCTCGTCCAGGCCGATTTTGCCGTGAATTCGCAGCTTCTTCGGCTTAATTTTGCTGAAAATCCCCTTAGCGGCGTTCCAAAGTGCCGCCAAAATGCCCTTTATATCGATTTCGTCAAGAAGCTTTAGGCTGTTGCGAATTCCGTCAAACCTGCCCTTAAGCTTAATTTTGCGGCGTTTTGCGGCTGTAGCCTTGCGTGCTTTCTCGAATCTGCCGTTAACCTCCTCAAGCGGGCTTTTCGGCGGTTTTTCCTCGATTTCATCGGATTCTTTGTCGCCGCCTAAATTTATTGCGACTCCGGCCAGCTTGAATTGCGGCTCTTGGTTATTTTTGGCAATTAGCTTAAAAATCCCTAAAAACCAAGTGGCGCGGACGCTGTAGACCCATTCGGCCTCAAGATTCGCCTTGTCCACCTTTATATCATAACGGAATTTGCAAAACAAAGCAAGTAAAAAAATAGTCGCAAAAAGGAAAATTAACCCGAAGACGATAAATCCCAGAATATTAAGGATTGTGAGGATTATCACCGCGCACCCTCCTTGCTAAAAAAATTGCGGCCACAAAAACCAAAATAAGCCCCGATGCGAAGAAAATGCCCATAAATGCCGTTAAAGCAATGAAAAACGGATAGGGGACTATATTAATCAACAGGTCAACATTTGGGTTTAACAGCCAGTAACGATTGCCGAAAAACAGCTCATTCGTAAAGATTATTTCGTGGAAAATATACCAAGCGCGATCCCAATCCAGCGAGATTATCAGCGCAAGCAGCGCCGTTGCGCCCACCGTGCCTATTGCGCCCCATTTCCAGCATTTTGCCAGAATTTGCCATGCGCCCGGGAAAATTTTTCGCGAGGCGATGAAGGGGGCGGTCGAAATAACAAACAAAATCGCAAAAAGATTGCGCAGGAATATTGAAAATACGGCCAAATCGCGCACGTCGACCATATGGCGGATTTCAATTTCGCTGAAAAATGGGCGAAACTCGCCGGCGACATGGGTGTAAATCTGCAAATATGGCGTATTTCCGCGCATATAGTCAATCATATGGCGGGTAACTTCGTGCAAATCTTCGGGATTCATGGCAACCTGCGCATAGGTGTCGTTTGCGCCATATTGCCAATAGTAAAACCACATGCCAAATGACGGCAAATGCGCGCCAATCAGCAGAATTAGGCCGATTAGCGAGATGGCGGAAATTATGCCTGCTATGGTCAGCGAGATTTTTACGCGCTTTTTCATCACAATTTCCCCCTTAACCACGCCTTAAACCCGCTAAAATCGGGACTTTCGCCCTCATTCCAGAAAATTTGACAAAAATCCTCAATTAAGCGGGCGGCGGCATCTATGGCCTCGCCCTCATCGTCGGCCGTTGCAACCTGCACAAAACCGCTTAAAAACGGCTTTTCCAAGTCCTCAGCCTTAATGATATGCAACAAGTTTTTGCTGTTTTCTTTAACACATAGGCAATATTTCATATGAATATAATACCATTTTTTTTTGGACAACGCAAGCTTTTTATTCTGCTCCACCATTTTCGCCGGTTCCCAATGTAATTTCCTTCTCGAATTTCAATTTTTTGTAATAATCCAGCTCAACAAGGTCGGTGGGATTGACTTTTCCGTGGGGTTTGGAAAAATAAGTAAGCCCCGCATAGTCCAGCATTTTGTAGACAAATTGGGAGCAAAACATGATATTTGGCTTGTAAGAACGCTTCAGCATCAGACCCATTATATTATAGGCGCTGCCCTCTTCGTTAATTTCCGCGATTTTGTCCAGAATTAGCCGCTTTTGTTCGCGTGTGCATGACAAAGAGTATACCAGAATTTTAGAATCGGGAGTTTTGCTAAAAAATTCCAGCATTTCCATATTAAGGCCGGGCGGATAGACATTTTGGCCGCCATTATAGCTGATTGTCGTCTGCAAATCAAGGTCAAAGGACAGCGACGCATGATTGTATTGCTGGCGCGTGAAAAGCGAGATAATTTCGGCCTGGGGACTGCCCGTTTTGGAAATTATCAAGTAAATATTCGGGTCGTCAAGGGTTTCTTCGGCTTTTTCAAAATAGGCGGGCGTAAGGCTGCCATTGTTGATATAGCTGAAAGAGCTGTGCTTTGCAAGGTCTAAAAATGCGGGTTTAAGGATTTTTAGACGCAATTTTTTGCCCGTATTGCGGGCGGAACCGGCCGTGCGCTTGATTAGGGTGGCGGCGTCTGCAATGCCCGAAAGGCCGATTGTTGCGGCATCTTCGACCGATGGCAGATAAAAATAGGAATATTTTCCTGCAACAATATAGCGGCTCACCAAAACAGGCAGTAAAAGGGCCGCAACCGCTAAAATCCGCCTTAAAAACTGCCCAACGACATGTTGGTCATAGGGGGCTATGTTAAAAATTAACACATCCAGCATTATAATTTGTAATACAACGATTACAAAATACGAAATTATAAGCCAAATCTTGACTTTACGGTCGCCGCTGGCAAGGGACACGCGCGCGGTCATGAAAATAAAGAGGGCAATATAGGTAACCACAAAAAGCAATCCATTGGCAAAAATAACCAAACCCAGCAAAAACACCCAAAACAACCGGTTCAACCATACAAAATGTTTATGCAAATTCATTAGCTCACTCCTTACGTTCACAAGGAGATTATACTTGATTTATCTTGAGCTGTCAAGTGTTTTCACCGATTTTCATGCATCAGCAGGTATAGCCTTGCTATGGTTACGGCGGCTTCGGCTCTTGTGGCGGGGGATTGGGGCTCAAAATTGTGGCCTTGGCGGGTGGTTAGCAGGCCCGCTTGATGCAGGAAAATGGCGGGTTTGCGGCTCCAGGGGGCTAATTGGGCTTGGTCGGCAAATGGCGCAAATTCTGTGGAAAGTGGGATTTCTATATCCAAAGTAACTATGAACCGATGGACAATTAGTGCGAGCTGTTCACGCGAAACCGCGTCATATGGGGCAAAATTGCCGTCGTCCATGCCGCTCACCAGACCCAAATCTACGGCCCAATTGACGGCGTTGAAATACCATGAATCCTGCGGAATATCAGCGAAATTTGCGGAATTTTCGGGCAAATTTTCGGCAGGCTGCAAATTGGCGAGGATATGTACGAACATTGCGCGCGTAATCGGGCTGTTTGGCGCGAAATTATCGGCGGAAACGCCCGGAAAAATATTCCGACTCGTAACCAGCAAAATATAGGGAAAATAACCCGATTCTGCGGGCAAATCCGGCATATTTACGGAAAAAAGTTGTGGCACGGATGTGAAAGCCAGGCTTGGAATTTCGGCGGCCGGGATGGACGGCGCGCGGCGCGGCGGTTCGGGCGTATGTGCGGGAATTTGGATGATTGTGGGCGGCCGTGGAGTTGGCGGCGGCAGGATTGGGCGAATTGGCAGAATTAGCGGCGGTAGCGGAGGAGGGGGCGGCGGCCGTTCCGTTTCAATTGCAGTCCAAATTGTCGAAATTTCTGCAACGATTTGCCCGGGAAATTCGCCGCGCGGCATGACAAAATTCGCCTCTAAGTTTTCGGGCGAATCTATTGAAATTTCGCCCGACAACACGCGCCAACCGCCGAAATTATAGCCTTCTCGTGGCTCGGTTGCAAGCTCAACATAAGTGCCGGCTGCGCCAATATGCTCGGCCTCGTCGATTTTTGCGCGGTAAAGTCCGACAAAATCCGCCCTAATGCGCATATCGCCCGCGCCCATATAGTCCATAATCCAATAATTGGCATCCTCGCCGGAAAGCCGATAAAAATCGGGAATTGTAATATTTAGCCAGAACAACCGACCCTCGGCAAGCCACACGAAGGGAATGCCGAATTCATTGTAATTGACGGGCATTTCCCTATTATAATCGCCATTTTCGACAAAAACCACAGGCACAAGATAGCCCATATGCTCGCCATATAGGTAAGACGCGACAAAAAGGCGGTATTGCGGGTCCGGCGGGGTTGGCGGAATCGTTTTTGTGTTATGGTAAAGAATAACATTTTTGGCGGGCATTGTAAAATTCAAAATCGGGTCGTCGGAGGCAATAAAGCCCGTCCAGCCCAGAAATTCAATGTTTTCCTCGAGCGTGGGCGACTCGATTCGCACGGCCTCGCCATAGCGGTGCTCGCTACTTGTTGTATGAATAATTTCATCATCAAGGACAAAATTTATTGTAATCTCGAAATATTCCGGCGCGGGCGGAATCGTGCGTTGGTTGATATTCAGCGTAATATCGTGGTTTGGCATGGTGAAGCTCAAATCTGGTTCGGCAGTGGTAATAAAGCCCGTCCAGCCGATAAATTCAATGTTTTCGCCCGGTGTGGGCGAATGAATTTCTATGTCCTCGCCATATTGATGCATACTACGCATAGTATAAATTATTTCATCATCAAGAATCAAATTCAGCGTAATCTCGAAATATTCCGGCGCGGGCGGAATCGTGCGTTGGTTGATATTCAGCGTAATATCGCGGTTCGGCATGGCAAAATTTAGAATCGGTTCGTCAGAGGCGATAAACCCCGTCCAGCCCAGAAATTCAACGTTTTCCCCCGGAGTTGGCGATTCGATTCGGATTTCTTCACCATAGCGGTGGTCGCTACTGATTGTATAAATAATTTCATCGTCAAGAATCAAATTTATTGTAATTTCAAAATATTCAACCGGCGGCGGAATCGTGATTTGGTTGATATTCAGCGTAATATCGCGGTTTGGCATGGCAAAATTTAGAATCGGCTCGTCAGAGGTAATAAACCCCGTCCACCCGATAAATTCAACGTTTTCTGCGGGAGTGGGGGCTTCGATTTGAATCGGGTCGCCGTAGAGATGCCTACTACTCGTTGTGTAGATTATTTCACCATCAAGCACCAAATTCAGCGTAATCTCGAAATATTCCGGCGGAGGAATCACCGTGCGCTGGTTAAAATTCAGCACAATATCGTGGTTCGGCATGACAAAATTCAGAATCGATTCGTCGGAGATAATGAAGCCAGTCCAGCCCAGAAATTCAACGTTTTCCACCGGGTCGGGGGCTTCGATTTGAATCTCCTCGCCATAGCGATGCTCGCTACTCATTGTATAAATTATTTCATCATCAAGCACTAAATTTATCGTAAGCTCAAAATATTCCGGCGCGCGAATTTTCGTGTTTTGGTGAAAATTCAGCACAATATCGTGATTCGGCATGGTGAAATTCAGGATCGGCTCATTCGAGGTGATGAAACCCGTCCAGCCGATAAATTCAGCATCTTCGGCGAGTTTGGGCGGCTGAATAACGACATCGCTGCCATATCTATGACTACTATATGTAGAATTAATAATCTCATCATCAAGAATTTCATTCAACGTAATTCTGAAATATTCGGGCGCAGGCGGCGGCTCCGGCCTGATAATTTCGCCCGTGTGCAGGTTGTTGAAAGTGCCGCCCGGCTCAACAAAAACACCGCGAGTTATCATATGATTATGCCCAAGAACCAGCGTTCCGCCCGCTCGCACGCGAAATTCGACATTCCAAGTGATTGTGCGGCCGGAAACATCCGCCCAATCCTCCAAATTCAGCCTTCCATCGACAAAAATCACCACATTGTCGAGGGGCGGCGAATTGATAATAATGCTGCCATTTGCGCTCGGACCGCGGGTTATCGTGATATTTGCGGCAGAATTCACGACCGTGGGCGGATATAGACTTGCGCCCATTTGGTCTTGAAAAATGTCGCTGAAAATCAAGATATGCGGCGCGTCGTCGGCCCTGTCAAGGCCATTCCGAAGGGCCGTCCAAGTGCTTACATTGGCGGCCGTTGGCTCGGAATAATGGATTGAAGCGCCAAAAATCGCCAAAATTAACGCGGACAGAATTACGAAAATATGCCTTACTTTCAAGCTTTTCATTGATTTGCCTCCGAATTTTTTGTTTTATTTTAACATTGCAATAACTATTTGTCAATGTTTTTTGTAATATTTTGTAGATTGGTATCAAAAAACTTTGACTTCATGTTTAAGCAAAAAAAGCCGATAAGATAATGAGGTGATTTTATGATTAAGGCTATGTTGGTTGACGCCAGTTTCGATGTTGTCGGGGTTTACAAGGCCTATATTAAGGCCGATTTTGAGCGGGTTCGGGTTGTCGGGGCATTGCATGAGGCCAGCATTGACAAATTTTGGGCAATGGTGGAGAGCAAAAAACCCGACGTAATCATCATGGATATTCGGTTTTTTGGGCTTGGAACCCTGCGGCTGATTGGCGAAATTGTCGCGAAATATCCCGATATTAAACTGCTAATTTCCGGCACTTATGACGATTATGACTATTTGCGCGCCTCCATGGAATATGGCGCGACGGATTATATTTACAAACCCGCGAAAAAACGGGAATTTGAGCTGGCTTTGCGACATATTGTCGGAATTTTTGAGGAAATGGTTCGCACACAGGCCGAAGATGGTCAGATTTTGTCGGAATATGAGCGGGATAGGGGCTTTTTTCGGCATCGCTTCTTGATGAATTTGCTGGGCGGGGTTTTGCCCGATGAAAGGGAAGTTTTGGGCTCTATGGAATATTTTGGAATGTCGCTGGAAATGCCGGCGGCGGCCTTTGTTCTGCGGATTGACCACTTTAAGACCGTTATTAAGAATCTTGACGAAAAAAGTAAACACTTGTTGATATATAAAATATTTTGGCACGCTGACAAGCATCTTGTCGAAAATAATCTCGGCTATGCCTTCATTAACAGCTTCAATTCCATAACCTGCATAATCGGCGGCGCGGCCGACCTGGAGCGGCTTTTGGAGCTTTCAGCCGAACTTAAGGAAATGATTACCAAACGCACGGGGCTGGAGGTTACAATCGGCCTGGGGCGCGCCTATAACGACCTTATGTCCCTGCGCTTTTCCGCCAACGAAGCCGAGGCAGCCCTGCGCTATCGCTATCTTTTGGGCTATAATTCAATAATTCCCATAGATTTTGTCGAACCCGACAATCATATAACATACAAATACCCTAAGAAAAAAGAGCAACTTTTAGTATATACGGCCGTGGCCGGCGAATACGATTATGCCCTAAAATTGCTTGGAGAAATTTTCCAGGCCTTGGACGGCGCAGGCCCGCTGCCCGACAGACTTTTGCCCAGAATCATCATGAATATCGTGATTTCTATCAGCCGATATGCCAGCGAATTGGGCATGGACACCGAAAGCCGTTTTAGGGACTTTTTCAACTTTGGCGAGATTTTGAATTTGCGCACAACGCAGGAGGCGCGTGGCTTTATGGAGGCGGCTTTGCGGGCTTTTTGCGACTTTGTTACCGAGCGCACGAATGAAAATGCCAAGCGCATGGTATTTCTTGCCAAAGAGCGAGTTGACGAAAATTTCTTTGAAGACTTGACTTTAGAGGCTCTTGCCCTCGAATTCGGCACAACGGCCGACTTCCTCGGCAAATCCTTCCAAAAGCGCGGCGGCATGTCCTTTAAAGACTATTTGCAATCCAAAAGAATCGCCAAAGCAAAGGAAATTTTGGAAACCGAAAATGCCCCGGAAGACGAGATTGCCGCCCGCGTCGGCTTTTTCGATGTGAGAGTGTTTAGGTCGGTTTTTCGCCGCCGTGAAGGGCTTTTCCCGCTGGAATACAGAAAATAGAGGCCAGAGGTCAGAATTTGCTGTAGGAAAAAATAAATCTTGACAGTTGTTTTTTGATGTGGTAAAATCTCCATAGTGAATACTCTCGAGGCTTAGATTCTGACTTCTGACGTCTGAATCTCTGACCTCTAATTTGGGGGTTTTGTTTTGGATAATTATAAACAGTCCGGCGTGGACATAGTGGCCGGTTATGAGGCTGTGGACTTGATAAAGGGCCATGTGAGTTCTACAAAGAGGCAGGGCGTCCTGTCTTCTTTAGGTGGATTTGCCGGGCTTTTTTCCCTTGCCCAATTTAAAAATATGGAAGAGCCCGTTCTCGCTTCCGGCACGGATGGCGTGGGCACAAAGCTTAAAATTGCGTTTATTATGGATAAGCATGATACTATTGGTATAGATTGCGTTGCGTATTCCGTGAATGATATTATTTGCACGGGGGCCGAACCGCTGTTTTTCCTCGATTATATCGCCTGCGACAAGGTTATTCCCGAGAAAATCGGGCAAATTGTGGCGGGGATTGCGGCGGGCTGTCGTGAGGCGGGCTGTGCTCTTGTGGGCGGCGAAACCGCCGAAATGCCGGGCTTTTACCAAGAAAATGAATATGATTTGGCGGGCATGGCCGTTGGCATTGTCGACAAAAAAAATATTATTGACGGCGGCAAATTTGCGGCGGGGGATGTGCTGATTGGAATTGCGTCTTCCGGCCTACATTCAAGCGGTTTTTCTTTGGTTCGAAAAATTTTGCGGCCGAATTCCGAAAATGTTGGCAGGTACATAACAGAATTTGGAAAAACCATGGGTGAGGAATTGCTGACCCCCACAAAGATTTATATTAACGCGATTAAGGGCCTTATGGCGGAAATGGAAATTAAAGGAATCAGCAATATTACCGGCGGCGGATTTTTGGAAAATGTTCCCAGAATGTTGCCCGAAGGGCTTCAGGCGCGGATTAAAATGGATTCGTGGGAAATTCCGCCGATTTTTACTTATTTGGAGCGCGAAGGCCGCATTGAGCGGGCTGAAATGAGAAATATTTTTAATTTGGGTGTGGGCATGGTTGTGGGCGTTTCTCCCGAATTTGCCGATGCCGCCCTGTCGAAACTTGCCGAAATTGGCGAAAAAGGCTTTGTGATTGGCGATGTGGTGCAAAATGCCGATGGAGGCCTTGTTTATGCTTAAAATTGCCGCCCTTGTGTCGGGCGGCGGAACCAATTTACAGGCAATTTTGGACGCAATGGATTCGGGCATAATCAAAAATGCCGAAATTTCGATTGTTGTCAGCACAAATGGCCATGCTTATGCCCTTAAAAGGGCGGAAATTCGCGGGATTAACACCGTGGTGCTGGCTAAAAAGGATTTTGCGAATAATTGCGACAGGGAAAAGGCTTTACTTGACATTTTGTCGCAAAATAATATTGAACTTGTAGTACTATGCGGCTGTATGATGGTGCTTTCTCCCGCCTTTATCGAGGGCTGGGACAAGCCCATTATCAATGTTCATCCCTCGCTTTTGCCCGCCCATGGCGGCAGGGGATTTTATGGGCTCAGAGTTCACGAGGCGGTTTTGGCGGCGGGGGATGCCATAACCGGCGCAACCGTACATTTTGTTGACGGGGGAATAGATACGGGAAGTATTATTTTGCAAAAGGAAGTTGCGGTCAAAATGGGCGATACGCCCGAAATTTTGCAGAAAAGAGTGATGGAGCAAGCGGAATGGATAATTCTGCCACAGGCGATTGCGGAAATTTCAGAAAAATTTGGGAGGTAATGATTTTGAAAATTTTGGTTATAGGCAGCGGCGCCAGAGAACATGCGATTTGCTGGGCTTTAAGCAAGAATCCGAAAGTAACCCGGCTTTATGCCGCCCCGGGAAATGCGGGAATTGCGGAATTTGCGCAATGCAATCCCATTGCCCCTTTGAATTTCGAGGAATTAATCGCTTTCGCCAAAAATGTGGGCATAGACCTTACGATTTGTCCCATGGAAACCCCGCTTGTGGCGGGCATTGTTGACGCTTTTGAGGCGGCGAATTTGCGCATTTTCGGCCCGAATAAGTCGGCCTCGCGCATTGAAGGCAGCAAAATTTTTGCCAAGGATTTTATGCGAAAATATGGGATTCCCACGGCGCATTATCAAACGCATACGACTTTTGAATCCGCCATGGTTCACGCCGCAACTGCCACTTTTCCGCTGGTTATCAAGGCCGACGGGCTGGCGGCAGGAAAGGGCGTTTTTATCTGTCCGGGCATCGAATCGGCGCATGAAACCCTTGATACTATGTTCAATAAAGGGGCATTTGGCGCGGCCGGCCGCAAAGTTGTGATTGAGGAATTTATGACCGGCGTCGAATGTTCTGTTTTGTGCTTTTGCGACGGCGAAAATATTGTGCCGATGGAGTCCGCGAGAGACCATAAACCCGTATTTGACAACGATTATGGCCCAAACACGGGCGGAATGGGCGTTATTTCGCCAAATCCCGCCTATACCGACGAAATGGCACAAATTACCATGGAAAAAATTCTCCTGCCCACAATGCGGGGCTTTAAGCACGAAAAAATCGACTTTGTGGGCGTTTTATTCGTCGGCCTTATGCTGACGAAGGACGGGCCAAAGGTTGTGGAATATAATTGCCGCCCGGGAGACCCCGAAACACAGGCACTTCTGCCCCGTTTGGACACGGATTTTCTGGAGATTATTGAGGCCTGCCTGGATAAAAATTTGGATAATATTGAAATTAAATGGAAAAATAATGCTGTGTGTTGCGTGGTTGCCGCCTCTAAGGGCTATCCCGGCGATTTTAAGACGGGCTTTGAAATTCGGGGCTTAAGGGATTATGGCAGCTTTGTTCAAATTTTTTTGGCGGGCACTAAAAAAGACAAAAACAGCTTTTTTACCGATGGTGGCAGGGTTTTGAATGTTGTGGCATCGGGCGCTACCTTGGAAGATGCCAGAAACGAGGCTTATAAGGCGCTTTCCGGCATAAACTTTACCGGGATGCATTATCGAACAGACATAGGAGAAATAAAAAATTAGAAACAAAAATAAATTAACATTTAGGGGTTTACAAAGTTGTGAAGTTGTGTTATCATTGAGAGAAGCGTCTTTTAGGGTATGATGTCAAACTTTGTAAACTTGCGGAGGTGCAGTCTATGCGAATTGAAAATATGTTTGACTTTACGAATATTATGGGCACGGCCATGCAGGGTACTGTGGCGCGCGGTGCCGCAATTTCAAATAATATTGCCAATGTTGACACTCCGCGCTTTAAACGAAGCGTTGTAAGTTTTGAAGACCAGCTCCAAAGCGCCGTTAATGATTTTCGCAGAACGGGAAACCTTGATTTAAGCGGCTTTTCGCCGCGAACTTTTGTCGAGTTTGACCATCTTAGCTATCGTTGGGATTTAAATAATGTGGATATTGAGCTTGAAATGGCGCAATTATATGCCAATAATATGCGCTTTAATATCATGCAAAGCGGCATTATGAACCATTATCGAATTATTAATATGGTTATTGGGATGCAGTAAACACTAGGGGGTTTAAGATGACCGCAAAAGGCCGTAAGATAGGGAGTTTAATAATAGCGGGCATTGCCGTGGCGGCACTTGCCCTGGTTTTATTTCTAAGCCTGCGAACCGTGTGGCAGCCAACCTTTAGCGAGGTGGATGATGCGGCCATGTGGGCGATTATTAACGTCTTGGACGAGGAAGGAATTCGCTCTCGCGCAAACCTCGCAACGGGCGTAATTTACGTGCCAAGCGGCCATGCTGACAGGGCGTGGCTTGTCGTGCAGCGTTCGCCCGAATTGCGCAGCGGGCGCATTAATTTAGTGCGCGCAATTGAAGAAGCGGGGGGCATAATGTCCTTTTCAGGCAAAATTGATTTTCCGCTATTACTGCCAAGTAATGCCACAATTAACCTCTTTGGTGATAATTTACCGCCCGAAATCGGGGAAATGGCGGCTTCAATTGCTGCGGGCAATGTGCCGGGGCTTTTGCCCGAAAATATTACCGTCATATATGGGGCCGCAATTGAGCCGCCCTATAGCAACGACGGCTTGCAGGTGGAGTTTGAGGAAGCCGAAGATGCTGGGGAAATTCTTCCGTTTCCTGAAGATATTGAGGTAATTTTGGCGCGTGTTCACGGCATTTTGCCGGGTCTTATGACGCAGGATTTTCCCGGTGGGCCAATCTATTCCGGGTACATTCCGGAGGAGATTTTGCGCCATGTTCACAACACGATACAAGAGATAGAAATTGATGGGATAGGGGTTTTGCTTGAAACTTGGGAACATTTAAACCCTAGTAATTTCCCCGGCGGGCCTATTTTTGACGAAAATTTTGTCGAAAATTTTCCGGAATTATCGGCGGAGATTTTGCGTGAAATCGGCGACAGGATAGAAATTGATTGGGTGGAGATTTTCCGCGAAGTTTGGGAGTCCGAGAGGCTTTTGCCGCTATTGGAAAATGAGGAAATTCAAAACCGTATTAACGACTTTTTGATAGAATTTTGCCACGACAGACAGCCTTAGAAAGGATGATTATATGTTTTTCTCAACTTTAAGCATCAGCGCGACCGGCCTATCGGCTCAGCGCACACGCATGGACATCCACGCCCAAAATCTGGCAAATGTGGACACCACGCGCACACCTGAAGGCGGCCCCTATAGGCGCAGGGCCGTCATTTTCGAGGAAAGAAGCCCAAATCCCACAGGAAACACCTTTGCGGACATGATTCGCAATGCCGTGTTGCAACAAAGCGGCGGCGGCGGTGTGCGGGTTCATTCAATTATGGAAGATGAAAGCGACGGCCCAATGGTCTATGAACCGGGCCATCCCGACGCGAATGCCGATGGCTATGTAATGCGCCCAAATGTGAATGTTATCGCAGAAATGGTAAATATGATTTCAGCCAGCCGCTCCTATGAAGCGAATATGACGGCATGGTCTGTAACCCAATCGATGATGCAGAGAACGCTTGAAATTAGTGGAAGATAGGGCAGCGCGTTGCGCTGCAATTAATAATGAATAATGAATAATGAATAAAAATCACACTTGACAATTTCGATTTTTTGTGATTCATCATTCATTAAAACCGGAGGTTTTGATTATGCCTATTGGTGGAATTCAGCCCGGGCCGCAGGCTTTGGGGGCTGTTCAAGATATTATACGGGCGCAAACGCCGCAGGTGGGCTTTGAAGAAAGCCCGGCACTTGCGTTTGAGTCCTTATTGAATGCATATATGGGCATTGTGGGCGATGCGGGCAGAAATGTCGACATTGCGCAGAATTTGCAAGTGCAATTTGCCCTGGGCAATCATGAAGACATGCTTAGTGTAATTTTGGCGCAAGAAATGGCCTATACATCCATGCATTTTGCTGTACAAGTAACAAGCAGAATTATCGAGGCATATCGCGAAATCATGCGTATGCAAATCTAATTTCCGGCCTAAAGGCCGGGGTTATGAATGATGAATACAGGATGCAGCAGTTGTCGAATTTAGGATGAGAATTGAGAGGTGAAAATATTGCGCGAGAGACTCCAGTCCTGGCTCAATATGCTTAACGAACGCTGGAAGGGCCTGACGAAGAGCCAAAAAATTAGAGTAGCGTCCTTGGTGGGCGTGGTTTTGGTTGCGCTTGTCTTTACCTTGGTTTTGACATTGCGAACCACATGGCATCCGACATTTTCCGAGGTTGATTTAGCCACGGCCGACGCAATCCAACTTGCCTTAGAAGACGAAAATATCCGCACCCGCGTGAACACGCAAACGGGCGTTGTCTATGTGCCGCGCGGGGATGAAGACAGGGCCTGGCTTGTGGCGCAACGCTCGCCCGCAATTCGCGGCGACCGTTTTACCTTCTCGCGCGCAATTGAGGAGTCGGGCATGGGCGTTACGGGCAGATTGCAGTCCGAAATGCTGCAACGCGCCAGAGAAACCGAGCTTGTGCAGACATTTGTGGGTTGGAGCGGAATTACGGGCGCAGAGGTGCTGCTTGATATTCCCGACGCGCCCATGCTTATAGCACCCATAGCGTCCGCCAGGGCTTCTGTAACCCTTTATGGCAATAATTTAAGCCCCGATATGGGCCAAATGGTGGCCGAAATGACGGCAAATGCCGTGCGCGGGCTGTCCATGAATAATGTAACCGTTATGGACGGCACAAATGTCAGAATGCTTTTTAGTGATGGAGAGCCGCAGGGCGGCATGATGGGCGGCGCGTCGGCTGTTGCCGCCGTCGAACATGCCACACTTGCAAGAATAGAAAGCGCCGCGACCAGGATTTTAATCGATTCGGGTCTTTTTCCACATGCCACGTCGATTGCCCATATAAGAATGGACTGGACGGAAGTTTTCCTTGAAACATGGGAATATGTTAATCCCGTTGAAGGCGCGGAAGACGATATGGCGCACAGAGGCCTTATTTCCGAGGAACACAGGTCTGAAATTGCGGCTTGGACGCGAGAAACCGGCCTTGCAATCGAACCCGGAACCATGCCGCAAGACTTCCCCGGCGGGCCGCTTTATGCCGAGGATTTCCCCGATTCTGTTTTGGCAATGTTTGAAAACGAAGAAGTTATGCGTTTTCTTTACAATACAATCCACCGTATCGAGCAAAGCTCTCCCGGTACACTTATCGTGGAGGATTCTTCCATTTCCGTGGTGGCAAGCCGACATTTTACGCATTATAGGGATCGCCTTATAGCCATGGAAATGCTTGAGGAAACGGATGCCGCCTGGTATGCCTTCCAGGCCGATTTGGGGCAATATTATTTGTCCGATGAAGACCCGGCGGTGTTTATAGGGCTTATTCAAAATGCGACGGGGCTTGAAAATATCAGCTTGGTTTTGCGCCATGTGAATATTTTTGAGGATATGGACCCGCCGCCGCCGCTGCCAATTTCAACAATAGTTCTGCTGGCGTTAATCATCGTGTTTATCGCACTTTTGGCCTTTGGACTTATTCGCCGCACCCAGCCTGTGCCGGTTGACGATATTGAGCCCGAATTGTCCGTTGAAGACCTGCTTGTGTCCAGCCAGCTGGCCGAGCAACAAGAGGCCGAACTTGCGCGCATGGAAGAAATTCGCCATAGTCAAGACTCGGCGGTTAAAGAACAAATTGACAAATTCGTTACGGAAAAGCCGGATGCGGTTGCACAGTTGCTGCGTAATTGGATAAATGAGGATTGGGATTACTAATCTAGTGGTCAGAGGTCAGAGGTCAGAGGTCAGATTGGAAGGGGTGTTTTAGGTTGAGTAATGTTGCTGTTGCGGATGAGTTGTATATGGCGCCGGAGGCTGATGCGTCTGCCATGCCGCTTGTGGATATTTCCACTTTGCGGGGCAAGGAAAAGGCCGCCATTTTGCTTATAACCATGGGGCCGGAAAAGTCGGCGCAGGTTTTTAAGCACCTTAAAGAAGAAGAAATTGAAACCCTTACTTTGGAAATTGCCAATACAAATTTGATAATGCCCGATGTGCGCGAGGCCGTACTGCAGGAGTTTTATCAGATTTGCCTTGCGCAACAATATATTACCGAAGGCGGCATTGGCCACGCTCGCACAATTTTGGAAAAGGCCCTGGGCGAAGAGCGCGCCGTCGAGATTATTTCAAAGCTGACGGTTGCCTTAAAGGCGCGTCCTTTCGACTTTATCAAAAAGGCGGACGCAAGCCAGCTTTTGACATTTATCCAAGGCGAGCATCCGCAGGCAATTGCGCTTATTATGTCATATTTGCGGCCCCAGCAAGCCAGCCAGATTTTGATTGAACTTTCGCCCGACAAACAGGCGGAAGTTGCCAAAAGAATTGCGATTATGGATCGCACAAGCCCCGACGTTATTAAGGAAGTGGAGCGCGCGCTTGAAAAGAAAGTGGCGGCCACAATGATGGAAGATTATACCGTGGCGGGCGGCGTGGACGCTGTTGTCGAAATCTTGAATTCCGTTGACAGAACCACAGAGAAAAATATCCTTGAAATTCTCGAATCCGAAGATGCCGATTTGTCAGAAGAAATCCGCAGAAAAATGTTCATCTTCGAGGATATTCTCAATATGGACGGCCGCTCTATTCAGCGTTTCTTGCGCGAAGGAATTGACAATCGCGACCTTGCGATTGCGCTTAAAGGAACCACCGAAGAAGTGCGACAGGTTATTTTCAATAATATGTCTAAGCGTTTGGTGGCTATGTTGATTGAGGAAATGGACTTCATGGGGCCTGTGCGCCGCTCGGATGTGGAGGAGTCTCAACAGAAAATTGTTGGAATTATCCGCAGACTGCAAGATGCGGGCGAGATTATAGTGTCCCGCGGCGGGGGAGATGATATGATTGTCTAAAAAAATTATTAAATATCACTCTATTGTTGTTGACAAGGAAAATTTGTTTCCTGTTGGGAATCAGCTTTCCGATGATATTGAGGTTTTGGACGGGGTTGTTGTCAATGAAAGGCGACCGTCGCCCTCAAGGGCAGGCGGGGATGCTTCGGATTTGGAAGATTCTCGCCGTCAAGCGCGCGAAACCATGAAAAACGCCACGGAAAAGGCGGGCGACATTTTGGAAACGGCGCGATTTGATGCGCAGAGGATGATTGAGGAGGGCCAGGCAAAACTTAGTGTAGAGCGGGCCGAGGTGCTGAAAGAGGCCAAAACTCGCGGGCATAAGCAGGGCTATACCGATGGTTATAACGAGGGGGCGGCGGCGGCGAAGGCTCTAAAGGATGAGGCCGAGGCTTTGCAGGCGCAGACTTTTCAAGAGCGCGAGGAGGCCCTTGCGAAATTTGAACCTCAGCTGGTTGAGCTTGTGATTAATATTATTGATAAATTGGCGATTACGACCATGCGCGTAAATCCCGGGGTTGTGCTGAATTTAATTAAGCAGGGCCTGTCCGAATCGAATTTTACGGGCGAAATTACGCTGAGGGTGTCCAAGGACGATTTTGACCATGTTTCCGGGCGCAAGGATGAGATTATGGAGCATGTGCAGGGTGGGGTTGAATTGGAAATTGTCGCCGACCATTCGCTGGGCGCGGGCGATTGCCTAATCGAAACGCCGTTTGGTGTGGTAGATTCCAGTCTGAATATGCAGTTGGATGAAATAAAACAGGATTTGGCGCTAATTCTTGCGGGGTGAATATGTTCGATTTCGATATAACAAAATACGAAGCCGTTTTGCAGAATAGTTATATTAAGCGCATGGGGCGCGTGGCGCAGGTTGTTGGGCTTACTATTGAGTCGCTTGGGCCGGAGGTTAATATCGGCTCAACCTGCCTTATTCGCGCCGGAAAGTATGCGCCGCCCGTTTTAACCGAAGTGGTGGGCTTTCGCGGCAATCATGTCCTGCTTATGCCGCTTGGCAATATTTCGGGCATTGGCCCGGGCAGCATTGTTGAGGCCATGGGGCGGCCGCTTACGCTTAAGGTGTCGGATGCCGTGCTTGGCCGCGTGTTTAACGGCCTTGGGCAGCCCATGGACGATTTGCCGCCCATAGAGGGCATTGACTTTCCGATTACGAATCAGCCGCCAAACCCGCTTTTGCGCAATCGCATTACGAAATCCATGTCCGTTGGGGTTAAGGCCATCGACGGATTGTTGACCATAGGGCGTGGACAAAGAGTTGGCATTTTTGCCGGTTCGGGAGTTGGAAAGTCCACGCTTTTGGGTATGATTGCCCGCAACACACAGGCCGACATCAGCGTAATTGCGCTGGTTGGCGAAAGAGGCCGCGAGGTTCGCGAATTCATTGAAAAGGATTTGGGGGTTGAGGGGCTTAAACGCTCGGTTTTGGTGGTTGCAACGTCGGATATGCCTGCTTTGGTGCGGCTTAAGGCCGCCGAGGTGGCCACGGCCATCGCCGAATATTTTCGCGAACAGGGCAAGGATGTCATGCTTTTAATGGATTCGCTGACAAGATTTGCCATGGCACAGCGCGAGGTTGGGCTGGCCACGGGCGAACCCCCCGTAACAAGGGGATATACGCCGTCTGTATTTGCCGCCATGCCAAGACTGCTTGAACGCGCGGGAAATTCCGAAGTTGGCTCTATAACGGGGCTTTACACGGTTTTGGTGGATGGCGACGATTTGACGGAACCCGTAACCGACACCGCGCGCGGAATTTTGGACGGCCATATCGTGCTTTCGCGCAAAATTTCCAATCGCAACCATTATCCCGCAATTGACGTGCTTGCAAGCGTTTCGCGCGTGATGCCGGACATTGTGGATGCCGAGCATAAGGGAATGGCCAACGAAATTAAAAAATCCATGGCGGTTTATGCCGATGCCGAAGATTTGATTAATATTGGCGCATATGTGCGGGGTTCGAGTGCGGATATTGACGACGCAATCGACAAAAACGCCGCAATCAACAGCTTTTTAACCCAGACGGTTGAGGCGAAATATTCCCTGCCCGACGCGGTGAACTATATCGGCGAAATTTTGGCCCCAAAAGGTGAGGTCTGATGGCGAAATTTAACTTCAAGCTTGCCCCAATC